>SXID01000265.1 GCA_005772955.1 Planctomycetia bacterium | reverse complement strand
TCCAAGAACCTACCCCCCCGGCCCCCCTCCCTACCGGGAGGGGGGCCGGGGGGGTAGGTTCTTGGAACTCAACAGCCAGCCAATCCAACAACTCCGGGTGTGTGGGCTTGTCGCCTTGCAGCCCAAATTCTTCAGGTGAAGTCATCAGCCCCTGGCCGAAGTACGCTTGCCATACGCGGTTCACGATTGCGCGCGACGTGGTCGGCGACTTCTTGTCCACGAGCCACTTCGCGAGCGTGAGCCGGCTCGCGTCGGCATCTTTGGGAAGCGCGTGCAGGAACGCCGGTACGCCGGCGGCCACTTTCGTGCCAGGGCGGAGGAAGTTGCCGCGACGAAGGATGGAAGTCATGCGACCCTCGTCGCGTCGCTCCGCGATCAAGCTCGTGTCGCCGAGCGGCCACTGCTTCCACAGCGCTTCGATTTCGGCGTTCGCATCCTTGAACGCGGTCGCGCTGGTGCGCCAGTGGCTGAATACCGTTTGCGCCTGTGCGGGCGTGCGCTTTGCAACGGGAACCGCGAGTGCGGTGTTCACGAGCGGCGGCAGTGGGTCGCCCTCCGGTGCCTTCTCGTCGGTCACGCTTAAACGGAAGCGGCCGAGGTTGTTGTTCATGTTGTCGTCGCTATTCCAGCCGCCGTGCATCTGCCGCAGCGTGAAGTGCAGTGTGCCGCCATCAGGCAGCGCGATCGGCTTCTCTGGCACGAACACCGCGACCCGCGGCACGTTCCGCCGACCGGGGCCGGCGTCGATGCCCCACGCGGTGTCGTCCTTCCCGTCGATTGCGTACTCGACCGGTCCCGTGATGCGGCGTTTGTCGCTCTTGTCGTCGAAGTTCTTCTCCAGCGTGCGTTCCGGGTTCGCGTAGTCGGCGAGCGCCTTCACGAACTTCACCTTCACGCGCTTGCCCTTCTCGGCCTCCACTTCGACCGCGAACTCGGTCAGCGCGCTCGTGCCCATGAACGACCGGCCCGGCCCGTTGCACGGCAGGTTCGGGTCGTTGAGTTGTTCGAGCCGGAACTGGGTGATCGTTCTCGAGGGAGCTGGGCCGCGCATCAACGTGTTGAACTTCGTGGGTGCGTAGCCCTGCGCGAGAATGGAGCCGTCCTTCTGCGGGATGTAGCGCTGCGAATTGTCGCTCGCGTTCTCGACGGCCACGGTCTTCCACGCGGGTTCTTTCTGTGCGGCCTCCCACTTCGCGAGCTGCTTCGGCCAGTCCGCGTTCACTTCTTTCAGCTTCGTTTCAATCTCCGCGATTCGCGACCGGATGCGGTTGATCTCGATCCGCTCCTTTGTGGTGTAGACGACGCGCTGCGCCTCGTGGTCGTTGTTGAGGTACGCGAACAGCCGGTAGTACTCTTCGTGCGAGATCGGGTCGAACTTGTGATCGTGGCACTGCGCGCACGCGACGCTCAACCCCAGGAACGCTTTGCCGACCGCGTCCACGCGGTCGAACATCGCGTCCATGCGGAACTGTTCGGGATCGACCCCGCCCTCCTCGTTGAGCATCGACATGCGGAGGAACCCGGTTGCGACGATTTGATCCTGCGTCGCGTTCGGGAGCATGTCGCCCGCGATCTGTTCGATGGTGAATTGGTCAAAGGGCATGTCCGCGTTCAGCGCGTTGATGACGTATTCGCGGTACGCCCACACCTGTCGCGCCTTGTCCTTCTCGTAGCCGTCGCTGTCGGCATAGCGGGCCGCGTCGAGCCACCACCGCGCCCACCGTTCGCCGTAATGCGGCGACGCGAGCAACTTGTTCACCAACCGCTCGTAAGCGTCCGCTCGCTTGTCCGCGACGAACTCGTCGACTTCCTTTGGTGTGGGCGGTAGTCCGATGAGGTCGAGGTAGAGCCGTCGGCAGAGCGTGACGCGATCTGCTTCCGCCGCGGGCTTCAACTTCTCCTTGTCGAGCCGCACGCGAATGAAGTGGTCGATGGGATTACTGGTCGCGGGCACGGCGGAGCGCACCGGGGCTTTGAATGCCCAGTGTGTCTTCGCGGCGGGCGTATCGACAGCGCCAGAAGGCGCGGCGACCAGCGCGACGAGCAACAGCGCAACCGGAATGAGAGAGAGTCGCATCATCGCAGTCACTCGGCGGTAATCAACACACCGGGCTTCCGCCCTGTGGCAAAGGCAAGTGCGTTCGCGCACAATGGCGGCATTGTATCCCATCGTCGCGGCTCGGTTCACGTTGGAAATCGTCATGCGCTGCATTCTCGCTTTCGTCGTGGCTTTCACCTTCGCGCCGCTCGCCAAAGCCGCCGAGAAGCCAAACGTGCTGTTCATCTCGATCGACGACCTCAACGACTGGGTCGGGCCGCTCGGCGGGCACTCGCAGGTGAAGACGCCGAACATCGACAAGCTCGCGGCTCGCGGTACCACCTTCACGAACGCGCACTGCCAAAGCCCGCTGTGCAACCCGTCGCGCACCAGCGTGATGACCGGGCTTCGGCCGAGCACAACAGGCGTGTACGCGCTCAGTCCGTGGTTTCGCACCGCGGAGAAGTTCAAGGATCACGCGACTCTGTTCCAGTGGTTCAAGAAGAACGGGTACACCACGACCACCGGCGGGAAGATCTTCCACAGTGGCTATCCGCCGAAGGCGGATCGGCCTGTGGAGGTGGACACGTTCGGTCCGCCCGGCGTGATGCAGCCGCGACCGAAGGTGAAGTTCGTGGAGACGCCCGACCCGCACCCGCTCGTGGACTGGGGGGTGTTCCCGGAGAAGGACGAGGAGTGTTTCGATTACGACATCGCGACGTGGGCCACGAAGCAGCTCAAGGAACCGCCGCGTGGGCCGTGGTTCCTCGCGGTCGGGTTCCAGCACCCGCACGTGCCGTGCTACGTTCCGCAGAAGTGGTTCGATCTTTATCCGCTCGACAAACTTGTCATGCCGAAGGTGAAGGCCGACGACCGCGACGACCTGCCGCGGTTCGCGTCTTATCTCCACTGGAAGTTACCGGAACCCAGGCTGAAGTGGCTCGAAGAGAGCAAGCAGTGGGCACCGCTTGTGCGGTCGTATCTTGCGAGCATCAGCTTCGTCGATGCGCAAGTCGGCCGCGTACTCGACGCGCTCAAGGAAAGCGGACTGGAGAAGAACACCGTTGTGGTGTTGTGGAGCGATCACGGCTGGCACCTCGGCGAGAAAGGCATTTCGGGCAAGAATACATTGTGGGAGCGCTCGACGCGTGTGCCGTTGATCTTCGCAGGGCCGAGCATCTCCGCGAACGCGAAGTGCGACCGGCCCGCCGAACTGCTCGACATGTACCCCACGCTTCTCGACCTTTGCGCGATCCCCGTGAACAAGGCGAACGAAGGCTTGAGTCTCGTCCCACAACTGAAGAACGCGAAGGCCGCGCGCACACGCGGTGCGGTCACCACGCACGGTCCCGGCAACCACAGCGTGCGCACCGAACACTGGCGGTACATCCGCTACGCCGACGGCAGTGAGGAACTGTACGAACGCGAACTGGACCCGCACGAGTGGCGGAACCTGGCGAACGACCCGAAACTCGCCGAGACGAAGAAACTGCTCGCGCTCGCGCTGCCCGAGAAGATCGCCGACCCGCTGCCCGGCAGCGCCGGCCGGCTTCTGACGTATAACAAGGGCGTGCCTGTTTGGGAGGGCAAGCCCATCGGGGAGAAGGATCCGTTTCCAGAGAAGTGATGTCGCAGCGGTTGGTGCCGCACAGGGCGGAAGCCCTGTGACCGGAGCGAAGAGGCAATCGCTAACCCATTTGGAGGTGTTCCATGTCTCGCGTTTGGTATTCACTCGTATTCCTGCTTGTACTTGCGCTGTCTGCACGCGGCGCTGATCCTACGCCGGTGAAGCTCTGGCCGGGGAAGGCGCCTGGCGAAACGAAGGACATCGGCGCCGAGAAGTATCTCGAAGCCAAGAAGGGGCAACTCGAGGTGAAGCGGCTCGCGAACGTGAGCGAGCCGGCCATCACCATCTACGCACCGCCGAAGGACAAGGCGAACGGCACCGCGGTCATCGTCGTGCCCGGCGGTGGGTACAACATTCTCGCCATTGAGCACGAAGGATCGGACGTGTGCGAGTGGCTCAACAAACTCGGCGTCACTGCGGTGTTGCTGAAGTATCGCGTGCCAAAGCGTGAGGCGCAGACGCCGGACAACCTCGCGATGGTGCAGGACGCGCAGCGCGCGATTACGCTCGTTCGCGGCATGAGCAAGGAACTGGGCATCGACCCGATACGGGTCGGGATGCTCGGCTTCTCCGCCGGCGGGCACCTCGCCGTTTGCACCGCGCTCACCAAGAAGCGGCTGTACGAGAAGGTCGATAAGAGTGACGAGCAGTTCGGACACGAGCCGAACTTCGCGATCCTTGTGTACCCCGCATACCTTGTAGACAAGGACGGCGCGCTGAAGCCGGAATTCGAGGTGAAGAAGGATTCGCCGCCGATGTTCTTCGCACACGCCAACGACGACCCCGTGACGCCGCTCAGCAGCGTCGCGCTCTACTCCGCGCTCAAGAAGAACAACGTGCCGGCGGAACTGCACATCTACGCGACCGGCGGCCACGGCTTCGGCATGAAGAAGGTACCGCACCCGTGCGCGAGCTGGCCCGACCGCGCCGGCGACTGGATGAAGTCACGCGGACTACTTGAGAAGGCGAAGTGAGGCCAACTCGCGTAGCCGCGACCCGAAGGGGAGCGCGAAGGTACACGCTCCCCTTCGGGTCGCGGCTACGCGATTGCCCCTCAACTCACTTCGACCATCGCCTTGACGACGCCGGTTTCGGGCTTCAGCCACGTTGGGAACACGTCGATCAGCCCCGACATCGGCGCGCGGTGCGTCACCCACGGCCGCGTGTCTAACATCCCGCCTTCGATCAAGCGAATGATGCGCGTGAACTCGTGCGCCAGGGCGTTGCGGCTCGCCATGAACGTCATCTCGCGCCGGTGCATCAAGGGTTGCGTGAACGACAACTGATCCTGCGTGATCCCCACCCACACCAGCCGGCCTGTGAACCCGACGAAGTTGTACGCGCCCACCATGCTCCGCGCGCTGCCGGTCGCGTCCACCACCACGTTGCCGAGCTTCCCAGCCGTCATCTCGGTGAACAGTTTCACGTCGTCCTCGAGAACGCCCTTTGAGAGAATCGTTTCCGTGATGCCCATCTTTTCGCGTGCGAACGCGAGTCGCTGTTCGTTCAGGTCCATCACGATGATGCGGCTACCGGCGAGTTTCGCGAACTCGATCGCGCTCAGGCCGATCGGGCCGGCGCCGATTACGAACACGGTTTCGTCCGGTCGCGGGTTCGCGCGGTTGATGGCGTGCAGCCCGATGCCGAGCGTTTCCACCAGCGCGAGTTGCTCGAATGTGAGTTTCGTCGAAACGTGCAGTTTCCGCGCAGGCACCGTGAACAGAGGGCGCAGGCCGCCGTCAACGTGAACGCCGAGCGTTAAGTGGTTTTCGCAGCAGTTGGTGTGCCCGCGCGTACACGAATAGCACTTCTGGCAGTTGATGTAGGGTTCCACCGCGGCCTTATCGCCCGGCTTTACGTTCGTCACGCCGTTGCCGACCGCGACCACTTCCACGCCGAGTTCGTGACCGGGGATGCGCGGGTAGCTGAAGAACGGCATCTTGCCGAGGTAGCCGCTGTAGTCGGTGCCGCACACGCCGACGCGAAACACCTTCACGACCGCGTCGCCCGGTCCCGGCGCGGGCGGTTCCGGCAGGTCGATCTCGCGGAACGCTTTGGGCTGTTCGAGCTGAATGGCTTTCATCGGAGTAGTGGGCAGTGGGGAGTGGGGAGTGTGCAGTCAGAAGACAGACCGACCGCGCTACTTGCCCTTGTTCTACGGAGGCGGACGACGACGAAATGAAAAGGAGCGACCCGGTGGCCGCTCCAAATCTGCCCACTGCTCACTGTCCACTACGCGAGGATGTCCTTCACCACGTTGCCCGCGACGTCCGTGAGTCGGAAGTCGCGACCGCTGTAGCGGTACGTCAGCTTCTCGTGGTCGATGCCCATCAGGTGAAGGATGGTCGCGTGCAGGTCGTGGATGTGGACCTTCTTGTCTACGGCCGCGAAGCCGAACTCGTCGGTCGAACCGTAAGCCATGCCGCCCTTGATCCCGCCACCGGCCATCCACACGCTGAAGCCGTGGTTGTTGTGGTCGCGCCCGCTCGCGCCCTCGCTCGTCGGCGTGCGCCCGAACTCGCCGCCCCACAGCACTAAAGTCTCGTCGAGCAAGCCTTGTTGCTTCAAGTCGCGGAGCAGCGCGGCAACCGCCTTGTCGCTGTCCTTCGCCTTGTTGCGGTGGCCCTTCTCCAAGTCGCCGTGGTCGTCCCACGGTTGACCGCTGCCGTAGAAGATTTGCACCATGCGAACGCCGCGCTCAACGAGACGGCGCGCCGTGAGGCACGCGTCCGCGAAGTAGCCCTTGCCGTACGCGTCTCGCACCTTCAGCGGTTCGCGGGCCACGTCGAACGCTTCCTGCGCGTCCGTCTGCATCCGGTATGCGATCTCCAGCGACTGAATCCGCGATTCGAGTTGGTCGTCGCTGCCGCGCTTGTCCTTGTGCAAGCCGTTGAGCTGGTTCAGCAGGTCGAGTTGCTCGCGCTGCGTGGTCGCGCTGACGCTCGTGTTGCGGATGTGCTCGATCACCTTTTTTGGGTCGAGGTTCTGGATGTGGCAGCCCTGGAACACACCGGGCAGGAAGCTGTTGTTCCACAGCGCCGGGCCGACGACCGGCTTGCCGGGGCACATCACCACGAAGCCGGGCAGGTTCTGGTTCTCGGTGCCGAGGCCGTAAGTGAGCCAACTACCCATGCTGGGCCTGATGGGCTGCGTGTTGCCGCAGGTCATCAGGAGCAGGCCCGGCTCGTGGTTCGGGATGTTCGTGTGCATCGAGCGGACGACACAGATGTCGTCGATGCACGAGCCGATTTCGGGGAAGATCTCGCTGACTTCGATACCGCTCTGACCGTACTTCTTGAACGTGAACGGCGACTTGTACAGCGGACCGGTTTTGCGCTCGGTCGCCTTCCCGGCCGCGCCGGGCTGCTTGCCGTGCTGCTTGGTGAGTTCCGGCTTCGGGTCGAAGGTGTCCACCTGCGACGGGCCGCCGTTCATGAACAGGTGAATGACGTGCTTGGCCTTCGCGGGGAAGTGCGCGACCTTCGGCGCAAGCGGGTTCGCGCTGGCCGGCGCGCTCTTCGCCTCGTCTGCGAGCAACCCCGCGAGTCCGAGCACGCCGAGTCCGGTGCCGCTGCTCTTCAGCATGTCGCGGCGCGAAATCATCCCGTTACTGAGCATTGGCGAAACCCTCATTTGCCTTCGGTGTCTTCATCAATCTCGAACAGGAACACTTCGGCCTGGGTGAGTGCCTGCTCGAAGTACTCCAGATAGTCGGTGTCCGCGAAGTTGGTGCGGGACACGTTTTCGTGTTCGATTATTTCCTGAACGAACCAGCCCTCTTCGGTGATGGAGCCGATCGCGATGTGAATCGCGTTGCTCTGGGTCTGGTCCTTGATCCAACAGTGAACCTCGGCGTTGTGGCCCTCGGGTTCGTCGCTGTTCGGCGCGGTCTGGGTGTCCCCTTCGGGTGCGGAGAACCGCTCGGCCGCGAGTCGGAGGTACTGCATCGGGATCCGCACGCGGTCGCTCTCGACCGGGTCTTCGCCGCCGGCTAGCATCGCCGCCTCGAAGATGCGGCTTGCCAGTTCCTGTGCCTCTTCGGAATTCAGTGTCACCCCGCCGTCGGGAGCTTTCAGCGTGACCTTGTCGCCGTCTTGCGAAACTTCCACGTCGGCCCGGTGGTGCGGTGAAGGTTCAGGTTGATCGGCCATTCGGCACCCGCAGTATGAGGTTCTCCCGCCGTGGTCGGCGGGGCACCATCAATCTACGTACAGCAACTCGTTACTGGCGAGAAGAACCTGTGCGTATTGCTGCCAGCGCGTGAGTTTATCCTCAGCACTGAGCGGGAGTTTCAGGAACCGCAGCGCGAGATCGAGTTCGGCTTTCTCCGGCACGCGGCCGTAGGCGACGCGGTATGCGGCCGTCACACGCGCTTCGTCCGTCGTTCCCATTGTCTCAACTCGCTTCGCGAACGCTTGCGCCTGCGACACCATGAACGCGCTGTTGAGCGCGAATAACTGCTGTTGCGGGACCGTGGTCACGGTGCGCTTGTCCGCGGTCACGTTCGCGTCGGGGAAGTCGAAGAGCCGCAGGAGACCATCAAGTTCGTGCCGGCTCACTCTCGCGTATACGGTGCGGCGCTTCGCATTGGCGTCGTTCAGATTGAAGGTCGGGCCACCGGCCTTCGGGTCGAGGTTGCCGCTGACCGCGAGCAGCGAGTCGCGCCAGTCTTCAATCTCCAACCGCTTGCGAGTGCCGCGCCAGAGGTACACGTTCGCCGCGTCGATCTTGTCGTTCTCCAGGTCCGGCTTGCTCTCAAACTGGTACGTCGTCGCGGTCATGATCTGCTTGTGCAGCCACTTCATCGACCAACCGTTCTTCACGAAGTTCACCGCGAGCCAGTCGAGCAGTTCCGGGTGCGAGGGTTTGTCACCGAGTTTGCCGAAGTTGGAGGGCGTGTTCACCAACCCGCGGCCGAAGTGCCACGCCCACACGCGGTTCACGATCACACGCGCCGTCAGCGGGTTGTCCTTCGACGCGACCGCATTGGCTAAATCAAGTCGCGTGTAGTTCGCCCCCGATGGTGTCGGTGATGGCAGCACTTGCAGGAAGCCCTTCGGGGCGTCTTCGCCCTTCGTCGCGGGGTTACCGCGAATGTAAATCTTCATGCCGGGGCCGTTGCCGCTGATGACGTGCGCCACCGATGGCGCCGCGGGCATGTCTTTCTTGATCTTCGCGGAATTCTCGGCTGCGTCCTTCATCGCGAGCAGTTTCGCGACGCGCACCGGCCAGGAATCTTTCTTCGCCCGCAATTCGGTCTGCATCTTCTTGAATGTGTCGTCGGCCTTCTTGAGGTCGGCTTGCGCGGTCTGGTACGCCTTGAGTTCGGCGGGCGAACCGAGCGCGGCGTCGCTCATGTTCGTGCCCATGTAGATGCCGGCGATGGAGTAGTAATCCTTCGTCGGGATCGGGTCGAACTTGTGATCGTGACAGCGCGCACACGCGACCGTGATGCCCATGAAGCCGCGCGTGAGCGTGTCCACACGGTCGTCGAGTTCCTCCGCGATGGCCTGATCGCGTGCGGTGTTCTTGTAGTATTCCGCGCCCAGTCCGAGGAAGCCCAACCCCGCGAACTTGGTGAACGCGTCGCCCGGCGCGTCGCTCATCATGTCGCCAGCGATCTGCAACTTCACGAACTGGTCGTACGGCATGTCCGCATTGAACGCGGCGATGACCCAGTCGCGGTAACGCCAGGCTTGCGTCTTGGGCTTCACGCCGAAGGTGTGGGCCTGATCCTCTGCATAACGGGCGACATCGAGCCAATGGCGTGCCCACTTCTCGCCGTACTGCGGCGACGCGAGCAGCGTATCAATCACCTTCGCGAACGCGTCCGGCGACTTGTCCGCGAGGAACGTATCGACGGCTTCGGCCGACGGTGGCAGACCCGTAAGATCGTAGTACGCACGGCGGATTAGCGTCCGCTTGTCCGCTTGCGCGACCGGCTTCAGCCCCTTCTCGGTCCACTTCGCCGAGATGAAAGCGTCGATGGGGGTGACGCTCGCCTTCGGCTCGCGGCTGACAGGAACCACAGGCTCCTTTGGAGGAACAAACGACCAGAACTGCTTGCCCTTCTCGATGTCGATGCCAACGGCCTTCGCGATCTCGCCGGTACGCGGATCAACGGCGCCGTCCGCGATCCACTTCTCGAAGTCCTTGATGACCGCGTCCGGGAGTTTGCCCTTCGGCGGCATCTTCAGTTCGCCTTCGTACTTCAGCGACGAAAGCAACGTGCCCGCGGCGACCTTGCCGGGCACCATCGCGGCCCCGGTTTCGCCTCCACTGAGTAAGCCTGTCCGCGTGTCGAGTTTGAAGCCGCCCTTGAGTTTTTTCTCCTTCGCGGCTTCTTCGGAGTGGCACTTGTAGCACTGCTCGACCAGCACGGGCCGGATCTTCGTCTCGAAGAACTCGACCTTCTTCGCGTCAAGCGGCGTGGGATCCGCTGCGAGCGCGAGTGAGGGCGCGAGCAACGAGACGACGAGTGCGATTCGGAGCATAGGTGGAACTCAAGCGAAACCCGAACTCAGGGGTTCGGGACATTTGGCTGGGAAATCGGAGTGTCTGGCGGGGGAGGCATTCTACCCACACGATATTATCAGAGTAGAACAGGCGCAGCCAACAGGAAATCGGTGCGCTTCGAGGACGCCTCATGATCATTCGCGAAGCGACAGAAGCCGACTGGCCGCACGTGTTGACGCTGTTTCAGAGCGTCGCGACCAGCGGTGACGTGTTCGCTTACGACGAATCGACCACCGAAGCCGTCACGCGGAAGTTGTGGTTTGACCTCCCAGCGCGGTGTTGGATCTGCGAAGTCGAAGAACGGTTCGCGGGGACGTACTACGTGCGCCCGAACCAGCCGGGTCGCGGGAATCACATCGCGAACGCGGGCTACATGGTGGCCCCGGAGTTTCGCGGGCGCGGTCTCGCGGTCGCGATGTGCGCACACTCGCTCGAAACCGCAAAGCATCTCGGCTTCACCGCGATGCAGTTCAACTTTGTGGTGAGCGAGAACACCGCTGCGGTGTGCGCGTGGGAGCGGTGCGGATTCGCGACAGTCGGCCGCTTGCCGCAGGCGTTTCGGCACAGGGAACTGGGGTTGGTCGATGCACTCGTGATGTTTCGCGAGTTGTGAATGCCCGCTACTTAGTGAGGACGAGGTAGCCGACGACCGCGGAGAGCAGTGCGACCACGATCAAGAGCACCGGGGTCCAGTTGAACGGCTGCGGGCGATTCCGTTCGCGGGGGGTGGGTTCGTTTGGCTTTTCGTTATGGTGGCGCGGAGTCTTCGCCTTCTCGCGGGGCAGCGCTGTGTGCGCGCCCGACCCGCGCTCGTAACTGTACGGGGTGGTCGAGTTGTGCGGGCCGCTCGGAGGTGGAATCGGCAGTGGCGCCGGTTGGGAAGGTTTGGACGCCGGCGGAAGTGGGGTCGCGAGCGAACCTGACCGCACTGGGGACGCGGGCGTCTTGGGACGCGGCGCCGCAACCGGCGGCGGCGGGTCGTACGCGGTCGTTTCGTCCGGGCCAGGAGTGCGGGTGTTCGGCATCGCGCTGGACGCCATCACGAGATCGCGGAACTCCGGAACGTTGGAGAGCGGCGCGAACTGCCCGTGCTTCGTGCGGCTCACGAGCACACCCGACGGGTCGCCAAGCAAGTTGTCACGCAGCGCGTTGCGGATGCCGTCCGTGCTGCCCTTCACTGTGTGCGCCTTGTCGTTCTCGTCGCGATACACGAGATACCACACGTCGGTCGCGGGCGCCGCGGCGGGTTGGCCAGCGGGCGCGGCCGGCGGGCGGGTCTGGCCGGTCAGGTCTTCGAGGAACTCGCGACAACTCGACGGGCGCTGACTCGGTTCGGCGCTCATTGCCCGACGGATGGCCCAATCGACGCGGTCCGAGAGGGTCGGGTTCAGCTCTTTTGGCGTGCGGAATTCATTGCGAATCTTGCGCATCCAGCAGTCGAGCGGGCTGGCGTTGTCGAACGGAATCGTGCCGGTGACCATCGCGTAGAGGGTCGCGCCGAGGGAGTAGATGTCGCCGCGCACGTCAACGGTTTTGGCGTTGCGGAACTGCTCTGGGGCCATGAAGTGTGGTGTGCCCAGCCCACGCCCGGTGCGAGTCAGGTTCAACTCGCCTTCCACTTCCTTCACCAGTCCCATATCGGTGAGTTTTGCGACGCCTTCCTGATTTACCAGGATGTTATCGGGCTTCACGTCGCGGTGAACCAACCCCTGCTTGTGGGCGCGCTGGAGACCGTCACACACCTGACCAATGAGCCGCACGGCTTCGGTTTCGGCGTACCGGCCCTTCTTCTCGATCACCTGGCCGATCGAAAGACCGTCCACGAACTCCATGACAAGGAACGGGTGGGGCATCGCGCCGGAGTAGTCGAGTGCCTTGACCACGTTGGGGTGATCGAGCACCTTCGCGGCGAGAAACTCGCGCTCGAACCGCTGGAGCAAGACCGGGTTTTTGGAGGTGGCTGGCGCAATGACCTTCACGGCCACGATCTCGCCCGTGGTCCGATTCTTGGCCTTGTACACGGTTCCCATCCCACCCTCGGCGATCTTCGACACGATGTCGTAGTTGCCGAGGGTGGTCGGGACAGGCGTTTCGACTGCCATAATAAGAGCGCTCCGGCAACCGCCACCAGCGCGTGAGCCGGCGCGAGTGTGGTACTTATAGTTCAAATGTGGGCAACGCGCGCGGACAGGAGTCCGGGGAGTTGAGCAGAGGCCGAGCAAGAGCAAGGACAAGGACAAGGACAAGGACAAAGCCGAAAATGGCGAGCGATTCCGTCTACCTTTTGCCTCTCCCCGTGCCCGATCTCTGCCCCTGTCCCTCTGTTCCTCGTTACCCTGCCCACGGACTCACGGGTGGCAAATACCTGAAAGGTCCGTTCGTCGTCCGACATAACCGGTAGGACTGACGCAGCCTTTCCAAGTTTCCGATCTCCCGCGGTTTGTCTGGGTTCGGCGCTTGTCAAGGTCCGTGTCGTCCGTCACAATCGCATCTGGGAACGCTCGTCGCGCCCGCGACGTAACTTCCATTTCGTCGGTTTCTCGCGTACCTGGCCCACAGGGACTCGAACTGCCATGAGACTGTTCGGCATCCTGCTGATCTTGTTCATCCTCCTCGCCGGGGGCGGGTACGTCTACTTCGCGACTCAGGATTGGAAGGGACGCCAGCAGATTACCGCGGCCGGACTGCGTCACCTCCTGCTTCTTCAGGGGCTTCCCCTGGAAGGTGAGGACTTCAACGCGGAGGATGAGACGCCGTTTGAAGTTCCGATGGCTGGTGGTGAGTCTACCAAAACGGTTAGCAAAAAGTTGCTCGAAAACTACTTCAAGGACAACACCTCGGTTGGGGTCGCGCCCGGCGTGGACCCGGTGCCCGCCGCCCGGGTCTCGCTCGCCACGAATACGCCCGTGATTAGTCAGTCTGCCGAGGTCAAGCGTGTGATCGGCTTGCTGAAAGTTGAACTCGGCAAGGCGACCACACCGGCCCAGAAGATCGCGCTCGTCGAGGGCTGGTTGCTGCTCCAGGCTGAAATGATGACCGAACGCGTCCGATATCAGCTTCTGATTTCGCCGACCGTTCAGGACTCCGACAAGATCGACGTGCCAAAGACGCCGGAACAACTCGCAACCGACGCGGACGAACTCATTCACGCTCTGGACCTCAAGTTCTACCGCGTCATGCCGAAATTGTACGAGTCGCCCGAGTCGGCGCTGTCGCCCGCGAGGTGGCAGGCTCTCCAGAAGCAGACGGAGACCGGGTTGCAGCCTCCGATTTCCACCGACGACGCCGACCGCCTCACCCGCTTGTCGCACCTGTTGGTTCACCTCGACCGCGACGCGGCGTGGCAGAAGCGGGTTGTTGTGATCGTCGGACTGCGGAGGTACGTGCAGGTACTCGTGGCCCAGTTCGCCCGCTTTCGTGAGATGCGCGACCACGTGGATCTGCCGATCGCCGCGGACCAGGCGACGTTTCAGAAGAACCAGGACTACCTCATTAACGAAGCCCGACAGAACGTAGACCGGGCACGAGCCACAGCGGCAGCGAAGGCGAAACTCGTTGACCAGAAGACTGCGGCGGACGACGCCGTGAGCCGCCGCCAGACCCAACTTGACGACCTGAAAGCGCAACTCCAGAAGGTGAGAACCGCTGTTGACTCGCTGCTTGTGCAACAGGGTGTGGTCGAACAGGATCTGTTCAAGGCTCAGCGGCTTGTCGCGCTGACATTGGAGGATGTGTACCGGCTCGAGGCGCTTCTCATCGAGGTCGAGCGTGAGCGGTACGGTCTTTCCCCGACGCGACCGTAGACAACGGTTTGTCCCTCTCTCCTTGCGGGAGAGGGCCGAAGGACAGAAGACGCAAGCGGAGCACGTCGTCGGGTCTTCCGAGGACGTTCGACTCGCTTCTTCAGGCCAGGTGCGACGATGACGGCAATCGGCAAACTGATGGCCTTTCTGCTTCTCGCTGTTGGCCTTGCGCTGATGACGTGGGCGGTCGGCCTGTACGTGCAGCGGCCGTCGTGGTTCGACCCGATCCCGGAGGGCGGCGTCGATAAGGGGAGCAACCCGGTCACGTTCGCCCAACTCAAGGCCGAGACCGAGGCTCTCAACCGCGCCGCTATGGTCGCGAGCGACACGTGGGGGGCGAACCTGAAGGAACTGGAGGACCGCGAGAAGTTCCGCAACGACCGGCTCAATGCCTATGCGGAACGCAACCGGTGGGCGCGTAAGGGCAACCCCAAAGACCTCGCCGATCCGGCGAACCCCAAGAGCGGAAAAGGCTTCTATGCTCCGTTCATCGATTCTAAACTTAATCTCCACGACCTGAGTCGTGACGCGACTGGGAAGCCAAAGGGCGAGGCCATTCAGGGTAGCGACGGACAACCGCTTCCCGGTATTGAGGGGTTGCTCAGTTCGGTCGCGGGCGATTTGAAGGACAGCGAGGCACTGGAGGCGCAAATCACCCTTCAGCGTCAGAAGTCCAAGGATCTGGGTGTGGAGGTGGTCGCCACACAGGACCAACTGAACCGAATGAACGTGATCCGCGACAGCGTGCGGAGCGAACTGTTCTTCCTCGACCGATTCAAGGGGAACGTGTCCGAGACCGGGGAGACGGTGTTCCGGCGGCAGAAACAGCTCCTCAACCGGCTGAAGATACTGGGGATTTCCGATCCATGACGGCACCGACCTTTTCCGAAAGGTCGTGATAAGTGTCGTCATCCGTATAGTGGTAGGGCACAAAACGAGGCGAGCGGGAGGACGTGCGATGAGTTGGCTTGGCAAAATCATGACGTTCCTGGTTCTCATCGGCGCACTCGTGTGGGCGTATTTCACCGTCGCGACCTACGTGACGCGCACCAACTGGAAGACGCGCGCCGACAATTATCAGGCGGCGCTCAAGGAGAGCGAAGCGAATCGGCTTGCGGAGCAGCGACGGTGGCAATTGGAGCAGGCGGAGATGTCGCGCCTTCTGGAGGCCGAGAAAGCCCGCACCACGGAACTGAACGCGAATTACGCGAAACTCGCGGCCGACAGCAAGGCTGGCGACGACAAGTACAAGGAACAGTTGAACCTGGCCAGCGCCGCAACTTTGCGAGCCGACCTCCAGTTCGCGACCGAGAAGGCCACGTTTAGTGAGTTGAAGGACACCCGCGATCGCAACGCGAAACTCGAAGACGACCGGGTAGCACTCGTACTCGCGAAGGAGACGGCCGAGCGTGAGCGGCTCCGCGCCGAGAACGAGAAGAACCTCCAGAAGGCCATCGCCGAGGACAACGGCCGTCGGATTGAGACACTCACCGCTCTCGTGACCGAACTGCGGCAGACAGGCGGCAGTGGTACCGCGACCGTGCTTCGCACCATCGAGAAGACACCGACTCCGCTCCCGGACAACATCCGCGGGACCGTACTTCGCGACATCGCCGGTGACTTCGTCCACATCAGCATCGGCATCGACGCTGGATTGGAACCCGGCGCGAAGCTCGACATCTACCGCGAGACGGGTGGTGGTCAGTATCTGGGCACGCTGGTTATCACCAAGTCGGTGTACCCGAAAGAAGCCGTTGCCGAGTTCCGGCCCGCTCGCGGGGTGCCCGTTTCGCAACTGCGCCCCGACGAACTGCCGCGCAAGGGCGACACCGTCGGCCACATTTCCACCGGTCCCCTGGGTCGCCGTTGATCGCCACCCGAGACGCCCCGTACGGAGATCGACCAATGGCAAAGAGCAAGGCACGCGACGACAACGACGATGACCGTGAGCGGCCCAAGCGGTCGGGGCCGGTAAAGCGCGACGGCGCGTATCTGATGATGCTGTTCATCACGCTGGTGGCAATCACGACCGGGGGGGTGCTGCTCTACCTCGATAACGAGGAGTATGGCAAGACCCCGCCGCCGAAGGAGACCGCGCCGACCGTGCGGAAACTCGGTGATCCGCTACCGGTCGAAGCCGTGGTTCCGGCGCCTCCCCCCGCACCCGCGCCGATGCCGTAGGGCCGGGACTCGCCCCGAAAAGCGTCGCCGTGCGAAGTGAGAATGAACTGCGCTGAAGGCGGGGGCTGAAGCCTCTGCCTTCTTTTGTTGGTGCCAGTCGCTTGCGGCTGGGTCATTGGTGCGCCCGATGCGTTCCCTTCGCGGACCCCGCTGGAAACGGACGTGTGCATCCCTAATCATGTCTGCGTGGATCGGCGCGGGCCGGTCCGCGAATCCCCTACTCACCAACGGAGTACCCACCGATGCCGGCTCAAGTGCAAAAGGAAGCCCCGGACTTCACCGCGAGCGCCGTCGTGGACGGTCAAATCGTCAACGAGTACAAGCTGTCGAATACGCGAGGGAAGTACGCCGTCCTGTTCTTCTACCCGCTCGACTTCACCTT
>SXID01000264.1 GCA_005772955.1 Planctomycetia bacterium | reverse complement strand
GAAGGCTCAACGCCAGGAGGGTTCCTTCGGAACAATGAAGCTCTCACCCATCGCCAAAAAGTTACAGAAACTCATCGACGGGGAAGACGCGAACTCGGCCGAACGCGGCTGAGTTACAAGTCCACAGCGCAAGCCCCTCCATCTCGCTTGTGGGATAATGCCGTCTGGCGCGATAACCGGTTTCAAAAAAAACGGCGGTCCCGCGCACCGGCCCCGCGGCAATACTGTTCGGGAAGCGGATTCGTCCGATGACCCTCTTTGCGCGTGGGCTGCCGTTGCGAATCGCGACACCGGAGGTTCAAGATGACTAATCGGTTCATGTTGTTTGTGTCGGCAGCAACAGCGGTTGCCAGTCTGCTGACTGCCGGGCCGTCTCCGGCTTACATCAAGGCGCCGCCCAAGACGCTAGGCTCGGTGTGTCTAGAATCCGATCACATCTGCGTCCTCAAGGTCGAGGAGGTGGACGCGGAAAAGGGGGTGATCCACTTCAAACATGTCGAACAACTGAAGGGGAAACACGACGGCACGACCATTAAGCACCTCGTCAAGCCAGACCTGGACGACGGCACGGGCCGGGCCAATGGGAAGCCGGCCAAGATCATTCTCGGGTGGGCGACCGAGGGGAAGACGGCCGTAATGTTCTACTTCACCGGGGGGAACAGCCGGGGACACGTCTACATCGACGGCTACTGGTACTGGGTCGTCGGTGTCCCTGACAAGCCCGCGAACTGGGTCGCGGCTGGAGGCGAGCCGACACAGCTCGCGATCTATTGCGGGACGTCCACCAAACTCGGCGATGTCGTGGGGAGGATTCTCAAGGGCGAAGAGGTCACGATTCCGGTCATGTCGGCCGAGAACCGGGCAGACCTGTTTCAGGGACGCGGCAAGGTGCAGGATGGGCGCGCCAGCCTCAAGATCGTGGGCGCTGACACGCTCGATCGGATTGCCAACCGTTCCGACGGAAAGAAACCCGCGGTCCAGAAACCGGAACCAGGCGGGAAGCCGGGCGAGAAGATGCCGGATGGCGGCAAGCCGGGAACCATCGACAAGGCGGCGCTTGTGGGCAGCGTGAAGGCGATTTCCGCGGACGGCAAGAGCTTCACCCTCTTGTTGCCGCCAACGGAGAAGACCAGAGAGTCGCGGCCGGTCGAGATCCAACTCACCGCGCGAACCATGATCACCGACGGTAAGTCCGCGACGAAGCTCGCGGTCGGGCAGTCCGCGAGCGTGTGGCTAGAGAAGAGCGCCGCGAAGGTCGCGTCGGCGGTGTGGGTCGGCAAGCCGACCGAGAAACCGGGAGGGAAACCAGTGTCCGGCGAGAAACCCAATTCGAACCACCAATAATACTGGGCGCCCGTGCCCAGTCGCGGAACTCCTAACGATGGCATCCTCCAACAGAGGGAAACGGACGCCATCCAACATCAGTCACATGTCGATCACGTGATCCGCCGGGCGAGCCTGACAGGAATGGCCGGGCTGCGGAACAAACGACGAAGGCCACCCAGTTTTCGCTGGGTGGCCTTCGTCGTTTCACATCTCTTCGACTCACTTCAGCTCGACGTTCCAATAGGCGTTGTCGATGAACGACTGCCATGAGGAGTACTTCTTCTGCGTGAGCTTGAGGTTCAGCATCGGGCTGCGCTTCGGCTTTTCCGGCTTGCGGATCAGCGTCATGTTCGCCTGACGCGGGGTGCGTCCGCCCTTGCGGACGTTGCAGTCCACACACGCGCACACGATGTTGTCCCAGGTGGTTCCACCACCCTGGCTACGCGGCACGACGTGGTCCAGCGACAGTTCCGTCGTCGGGAACCGCTTTCCGCAATACTGGCACTGGTTGTGGTCGCGGGCGAAGATGTTGCGCCGGTTGAACTTTACCGTCTGCTTCGGCATCTTGTCGTAGCTGAGCAATCGGATCACGCGCGGCGACAGCAACTCGGAGTTCGCAGTGCGAACCCAGTCGTCGTCTTCCTGCCGGAAGTTCGCCGCGCGGAAGGCGCTCAGTTCAGACCACGAATCAAAGTTATAGGTCGAGAACTGACCCTCTTCCATGCTGACAACTTCGGCGAGGTTCTTGCACAACAGACAGAACGCTCGGCGGACGGCGATGACGTGGACGGCCATGAACGTCTTGTTCAGCACCAACACGCTCGCGTCCAAGGCCGAGTAGGAGCCGACATTCATAGCGAGACGGCCTTTCTCAATGGGGCGTCGCAGCCAGTCGGCAACGTACCGAGTGGGCCACTCGTCAAGAGGAGAGGCGCGAGCGGGCGAACAGGTTCATTCCCACACATCATAGCCGGTAGAATTTCACTCCCGCAAGTGGTGACAAGTTCACTTCGCTGTGCGACTCACGCGGGCCGCATGTTGTACTGACGCGTTCGATACCCGCAATAAACTCGGAACCAGGGCAGATTGTCGTGCGAAGCCGCAAGTGGTCACGTATTGCCGCTTACGGCTTCGCGTGCGAGCTTCCTGATGGAATGTGCCAGTTCCACGGTAGTGCCAACAACCCGCACACGGTAGCGCGACACCCGCACGCGGCCGTCGGGCGTGCGGAAGTGTGCGCGCGCGTCCGTGCGGCCTGGGTACACCAACCCGACCCGTCGCGCGCCGGTGAGCGTTGCGTACGCGAGTACCTGATGAAGGTCGTTCGTATCGAGTGTTGTCGTCTTCCACTTCGCATCGAGGACGGTTCGCGCGACAATCCCCTTACGGATCACTATGTCAGGCGCGAGTGTCGTCGGGCCGAGCATGAAGCACGGCTGTGCCGTGACCCGCCACGCCGGGCGCGCCACGAACTCACGCTGAATCGCCGTTGTCAGGTATCGCTCGAAGGCATGTCCGAGATCGAGCAGGAACGCACCGGTTCCGCTTCCAAACGGATTGGCACCTACGAGACCGCACAAAATCATACGGCACACGTCAAGTAGCGGTCCGTAATGCGAGGCGCGAGTCTCCGCGAGCACCGCGTCGAAGGTGGCTTCACTCACTGGTACTTCGGGAATGGGCGAGAGCGGTAACGCGGCCGCTTCGAGGCGCTGCCGCAGTGTGAGCGGGAGGTGCGGACCGCGGAGCAGCGCGGTTGCGGTCGCTTTGGGGATGAGATTCCAGGGTTTGTTCAGATTGAAGACCTGTTCGTTGAGGTGGAATCGGTCGGGGAACGCGCGGGCTGCGACATCTCGCATCTGGTCCACGACACGGAGTTTTCCGCGAAGGAACGACGACACCGCATCAACCTCGCCGTACCCCGCGACCAGTCCCGCACGCGTCACGTCTTCAAGCCGTTCTGCGAACTCGGTCGCGAGCACTGCGAGCAACCCGTCTTCGGGTTCGCGTGCGTCGCCAGCAGCTTCCCCAGACAGACCGAGCAGGAGCCGGAAGTTCGGCCACGGGATCTTCGGGCGGATGATGTAGCGTGTGGTCGGTCCGGTGAGGAAGCCGACGTAACCGCGCGGCGTGAGGCGATATGTGCTGCGATCGAAGGTCGGCGTGAGGTCGATGATGTGACGCGCGTGGGCGAGCAGAAAATCGACCTCCGCGCGCGGGAGACGAACCGCGTGCGGCCGGCGTTCGGTTAACCTCAACGTGCGCGTCACGGGTCTTTCTTCTCCTCCACCATCGCAGGTAACCCGCGCTTATCCGGGTTCCAGACGCGGTAACCGAAGCTGGTGCCGGTCGTGTCGCCTTCGCGAATGTCGTCGGGCTGGTTGTCGAGTTTGTATGGCGCGTTCGCCCAGAAGGAGTATACCGCGACGCGGTCGGGATAGACGCGATAACGGATCGGCTTGCCGTCGAACGGGCTGAGCGGGACGGTGGCCAAGAACGCGGGCGTCAGTTCGGCGAGGTCGCGCGGAAATCGCCCGTGCTTGAGCCGGAATCGCTCGCACCCGACGCACATTGCGGCGGCGAGCAGGTCCGCGCGAGTGCGAAGCCCGGCTTCCGCGATCTTCTCGCACGCGGGAGTGAGCAATCGCGTGATCATGTAGCGGAAGTCGTCCGGCAGGGCCGCCGGCATCACAACAGTCTTCAGGGCGGCGACTTGCTCGTGGGGCGGCAGTCTCGATGCTTCAACGTACTCCGTGCAGAGTTGGAGGCATTTCGCGCGGTCGCCCGGTAAGAGCGCCTTGTAGGTTCGGAACGCGACGTAGTGTTGCGGACCGGGTTCCTGCGATCCAGCGTACCGGAAGAGCTGTTCGGGCGTGATCGTGCCGTCGCTCAGTCCCTGGAACACCTTGTCGAGGAACGCGCGTTCGCCGCGCATCCCGATGCGGAACCACGGCACGTCAGCCTCCGCGAGCAGCTCTGCTTGAAGCTCCGCGAGTCCGTCGGTTGGTTCACCCCACGCGAGTACCTGCATCGCGGTTTGCGCCGCGACCTTTCCGCCCGCCATACGGACGAGTTGCGAGACGAAGAGCGGTTCATTGCCGATGGCGCGGGCGACGCCGAGTGCTGCCCGGGCGGCCGAGATGCCGCGGTTCGGGTTCTTGTTCTTCTCCACAGTCGCGAGGTAGCCGTCGAACTGGAGCAGCGAGAGAATCTGACGCGACTTGTCGAGGTGCGGGAGCGTGGTCGCGAGTGAGTCGTTGTTGATGGCGAGCGGAAACTGGCCGGCGCGCTTGTCACGCAGTCGCAGTGCTTCGGTGCGGACAAAGAACATCGGCGTGCCGACCTTTCGCGCGGCTTCGATTGCGTCCGGCGGCGGGAGGTGGTTTTTGGGGTTACGCTGCCAGAAGCGGGGGGCGTGATCGGACTTCTGCCACTCGCGAAATTCCTTGGGGAGATCTTCCGCGAGCCGCAACACGTCCGGCGCGGCGTTCTCTTGCTCGGCTGGTTCGTGCTTCTTGCGATCGTCGAGGATCGCGTCGAGCCGCCAGCCGGGGTCTTCGGCGTCGAGGCGTTGTGTGGTCGCGTCCAATTGCCTTTGCCCGACGCGGCCCACCTGCCACCGGCTGACGACCACTACCAGCGCCAGCACCGCGACGAAGACGAGGCACCATCTGGTGAGCTTCCGCAGCCAGTGGAATCGGGATCGCGGGGGAGGAGGCGTGAAGTCTTCGTCGTCGGTCACGGTCGGTTCTCGCACGGGTCGGCTGTGGCTTGTCGGAAAGACGCCGCTGGCGTGGAGCGGTTTCTCGGCAGCCACGATGTGGTTCAGTCCCCCGGGTTGGTCGCGGTCGTCGGCTTGCGGCGCTTCTCACGTCGTTCGCCGAGCAATCGCTCCGGGGTGTAGTCCTGCAACCGGTCTTCGCGACCGCCGAGGTAGTCGAGCAACAGCGGTCGGACGTGATGCTCCCAAACCGCCGCGAGCTTCTCGGTGTCGAGGTCTGGCACCATGAACAAGCTGTGCCCGACCTGCTTTTCCTGGCCGAGGTCGCGTGCGAGCCTGCGGTTCAGTTCCTCGAACAGCAACACCACACGGGGGCCAATCGTCGCGTCGGGCGGTTCGGTGCTGGCACGTGAGTCGAGCCACGACGCTAGTACCGCCGCGTCCGCGGGCATGTTCACGAACGAGAACCGGCGTCGCAACGCCTGATCGAGCGCCACTGCGGAGCGGTCGAGTTGGTTCATTGTCGCGAGCACGAAAAGGTTGTCTGGCAGCTTGAAATCGCGCTTCGAGTACGGGAGCGTCACCGCCTGATCGCGGTATTCAAGCAGGTAGAGCAGTTCCCCGAAGATGCGCGGCAGGTTCCCGCGATTCAGCTCGTCCACGATCAGCACGTGCGGTTCGCTCGGGCGCGATCGCGCCTGGTCTGCGAACTGACACAACACGCCGTCTTCCACCGGGAACGTGACTTCGTTCTTGCCGTTCACTTCGGCACCACGAGCGCGGATGCCCTCGACGAACTCTTCGTAGCTGTACGCCGGGTGGAACTGTACCAGACGAACACAGTCGGCGCGGTCGTGCGTGAGTAGTCGCGCGAGGCAGCGTGCCACGTGTGTCTTCCCGGTACCGGGCACGCCTTGAAGCACGAGTTGTTTCTTGATGCGGAGTAGACCGAGGACGCGATCGAGCCACACGCCCGAGAGGAACGTTTCGCGGTGGAACGACGCGGGATCGTACGGCGGTGCGCCTTCGGGTGTGCCGGCGCGCCGGGCGAGCAGCGGTCGCGGATCCGCTTCTGCAGCGCACGCGAATGCCGGCAACAGGCGGTCGAAGGTGAGCAGGATGTCGCCTGTGAGTTCGTCGCGGCGGAGCAGGGGCGAAGCCGGTTCGAGACGCTTGCCGACTGCGATTGTCTTGTGAACGGCCCACGCGCGGAGGTCCGCGGCCGTCCTCACCGGCACCTCGGCGGAGAGGTCGTCACCGGCCCAGAAGCGGCACTCCGAGAACACGTCACCGATCTGCAGCGCGCGGAAGATCGCGTCTGCATGTTCCTGGATGTTGCGACGGAACTGCTTGCCCGCGTCGCGCGCTCCGCGACCGAGGTGGAAACCGTACCGCACGCCATCCGGGGAGACTCGCACGAAGAATTGCGCATCCGCGCGCTTGTTCGCCTGCGCCCGTCGGTAGAAGGTGATCCACTGCACCGGCTGGTACGGCCCGCTCCGCCCGAAGTCGTTCTTGCAGATGCTCGTGACCGCGCGGCCGGTGCGGGCGTCACATTCCAGATCCCACCCGTACTCGCGGTTCAGCATTGGGCGCACATATCTCTCGGCCACCGAGGCGCACAACTCCGCCATCGGCTCGCGCAACACGAACTGGTAACGCTCACGGTGTTCGGCCATCCAATCCTTCGCGTTCATCTCCGCGAGTTCCGCGAGGAACGCGAATGTGTCCGAGCAGAACCCGCCGAAGCCGTCATGCTCAGAATCGCGCTCGCCGCCCTCCGCGACCGCGAGCACCACGTCCGCGAGTTCGAGCGGGTGGACGCGAAACCGCTCGCGAAGGACCGATGCGACTTCGCACCACAGCCGCGCACGGTCGGCTTCGGGTAGCGCCGCGGAGTAAGCATCGTCGAGCACTGGGAGCGAGGCTTCCCAGCGCGAATCGGGGAAGCCGGTGCGGAACGCCTCGTACGCGGTCGTGTGGTCGCCGACCTTCGCGGCGGTCTGGAACGCGCTGATTGCGGTGGCTTGCTCGTCGGTTGTGGCGCGAATCCGCTTCCGCAGCGGCACGCGGGACCGCACTTCGCGAACAGACTGCGCGATTCGCGCCGGCGTTGCGGCCCACGCGAACGGCGCCGCGGGGTCGGTGGGGAACTCGCGCCCGCGGACGCGAGAAACCCGTTCGAGGAACCCCGCAACTACGGCTGCGGTCAGGTCGGGCGCCTGCTCGCGAATCGCTTCGCACGCACGCACCACCGCGTCGAAGCGGGAACGCACGTCGGCTGCAATCTCGCGCAAGAGGCCCAGCCTGAGCAGACCATGTTCGACCGCCGGGCACCACACCGGAGCGTGATCTGGGTCCGCGCCCGCGACGACTGCGGACCAGAAGCCCTGACCCAACCCCGCGACGAAATACACTTCCCCCGGCACGGCGCAGCGGGCGAGGCGCTCTGGGAGTGGGTCCGTTGAGCGAAGGAGGTGGTTCAGCGCGTGCCGGATGAACCGCACGCGACGCGGGAACACGTCGGCGTGAAACAGGACCGGGAGCGCGTTCTCCGCGAGCGCGAAAAGTACCGCTGTGAGTTGCTCGTCCGTGCTGGTGTCGAGAAATGCAACGCTCAGCCCAGTGGCCGTGTGACGAGAAGGTGCGTGGAGTTCCCCGCCGCGATACGCGGTCAACAGCGGCGCGAGCGGGAGCGCGCGAGTGCGGTTTCCAGACGGCATCTGCCGAGGTCCCGGTGTGGTTGCGGTTCTGGAGATGGTGTAGATCGTATCAGATTTGACGGATCGGCCGAGGTGGGTTTGCGAAGTCAGGAGTAGTCAGAGGGGGAGAAACAAAAAAGTCCCGCCGGAGGTCACTACAGCGTCGCCCATTCACTGTAGGTACCAACCGGCAGGACAATGGAATATTACGGGGACCACCCCCAAGCAGCAACCCTGCCTGTCCGCTTTTTGGTCGCGCCCGACCTGGGGTGTCGGGTTTTCAGACAGTCTGTGTCGCGCAATCTCAGCGCCCTGCCGAAACTGGTCGCGAGGTTGCGCCTAACTCTGGCCCGGTTCACGACTTCAACAGCAGGTTCAGGACCGAGAAGCCGTGTCACTACCTCACGGTTCTTAACGGCGTCGTCTCGGTGTGTTCGTCCACCGAGACGCCGTCGAGGTTCTGGACGCGCCAAAGTCGGTCGATCGCCCGCTCCTCAGTAGCGTGATCAGCGCGGCGGTTCGCTCACGACCGGTTCCGGCTCACCCGGGTCGATCGGCTTGCGCGCGTCGATCATCAGCCAGAAGAATACGCCGATGAAGTACGCCAACGCATACAGCGACAGGTTGATGATGTAGCCCTCGATCTCGCCCGCCCGGCGGGCCTCGTCGAGGCTCGTCCCCGCTGCGGTCGCCGCCGCAGTCGCGGCGTTGACCTGAGCCTTCATGATCGCCCCGGTCACGATCAGAGTCGCGACCCCACCGAGGTTCCCGATCATGTTCATGAACCCGGAGACGATCGCTGCGTACCGCTTGCCGATGTCCTGGCAAACGGCCCACGACGCCCCCATCGTCAGGTCGTTGAAGAACCCCGACAATGCGACGCCCCCGGCGA
This sequence comes from Planctomycetia bacterium, assembly GCA_005772955.1. Classification (GTDB taxonomy): domain Bacteria; phylum Planctomycetota; class Planctomycetia; order Gemmatales; family Gemmataceae; genus Gemmata. The sequence continues at coordinate 13,308 of SXID01000264.1, read as the reverse complement.
ACATCCACATGTTCCCGCTGCGCGCACCGAGGATCGCGATGATGTAGCAGCAGCCCGCGCCCGCGAACCCGATCACGCCATAAAGGCTGCGCCCCCAACGGCGGTCGCCGGTCCGGCGCACGTGCCGGTCGGTGAGGATGCCGCCCAGCAGACAGCCCAGCACGCCGACCAACAGCGGCCCGCCCGCGAGCAACGCCATCACGACTCGCTCGTTCAGTGTCCCCGTTTGCCCGGCGAACTGCTTCTTCAGGAAGTCCGGCAGGAAGTACATGAAGAAGTACCAACCGTAGTTGATACACACGTACATGGCGCAGACGAACCAGAGGTTGCGGCTGCGGACTATCTTGCCCCACGGCACCCCTTCGTGGATTTCCGCCGGACCGCGCCCGCTCGCGATAAGTTCGCGCTCCGCTTCGTTCGCCTTGGGGTGTTCTTCCGGCGTGTTGCGGAACCACAGCGTGAAGATCAGACACCACAGCAGACCCACCCCGCCGAAGATCCAGAACCCGGTCTTCCAGTTCAGGCCCAACATTTCGCGATCGACGAGGCACAGCCAGATGAGCGGCGTGAGACCGCCCATGAACCGTGCGGACATCCACACTGCCCCCTGCGCGGTGCCGCGCTGCGACATCGGAAACCAGTTGTACACTCCGCGCGCGATGTTCGGGTACGCGCCCGCTTCACCGATCCCGAACAGGAAGCGGAACACGATGAGGAACGTCAGGCCCGTCGCGCCCACCATCGCGAAACTGCCGAACTGGTATCCCACGAGCGTCGTGAGACAGAAGAAGAACGACCACCACAGGACGATACGGATGAGCGTCTTGCGCGGGCCATACCGGTCGCCGAGGTAGCCGGTTGGCACCTCGAACAGTGCATAGGCGAGTTGGAACGCCCAGAGCGCGATCACGAGATCCGCAACCGTGCTCAGCCCCAGGGACTTGCGAACGTCCTCCTGCGCGCTGCCCCAGAACGCGCGGTCGATGTAGGTGATCATCGAGAGCGTGCAGAACAGGGCCAACATCGAGTACCGGACGCGGGTTGGCGGAGCCGGAGTGGGGGCAACAGTCATGGTGGACTCAAAGGGAAGGCAGCAGAGAAGTGCTTACTGTAGCCGAGAGTGCGTGAGACGCGAACGGAAAACTCTACATCGTCGCCGCTTGCGGATTCGGGTGTGAATACGATCGAATTTGGTGCCGCGGAGTGCCGGTCGGAATTAGCGATTGCTGCGGCGTTACGCCGCGGATGGAGGGCAGTGCCGAGCAGTTCGGTAAAGATCGGTCTGGGCATTCCAGGTGATTTGCCTGGGCCAGCCGTGCCACGGGAAGAAAGTAACTCCGGCCCTTCGCGGTGCTTAAACTGACGCGGGCCGACACTGGAAAGCGTCGGCCCACGTCAGTTTAAGCACCGCGACTAGTTCTTCTTCGGTTCGGGAACCTGGAACACGCCGACTTTCCCCTGAACCACAGTGACCGAGAACGACTGGCTATCGGCTTTGCAGTTCAAGTTCCCACTCCAGAGGGACAGAGCTGGATTTGCGGCGTCGAGCATCTCGTAATTCTTTACGCCGGCCATGTTCTGAAACTCGCGGTAGGACTCACCTACGAGCAACTTCGTCGGCTTCCCGCGGACCGGTTTCCCGTTCACGGTGATTACTTCTTGAACAACGATCGCCTTCTTCGTGTCATTCTTGATAGTCACCCACCCGGCGTCCGCGGCGCTTACGAACACGATCGTCGCAAACGCGGCTGCGACGAACGCGAACAGTTTGGAGCGGAAGGGGAACATGGGAAACTGCCTTGCACCTCGCGGCGCGTGAACGAGCCGAACCGACGGCTCCGCTATTCTGACCGAGTAACGCCGCTCGGTGCAAGGCTTGCGCGGGAAATTCACCAGAGTCACCTTGACTCAGGCAAGGGGGCCGTAACTCACGCCGCGGTGCGAGGTTCGGGCTTCCCCTGCCGTGCGGCCTGATCGAACTCGCGCACGGCGTCAACCGCGAACTGGATCGCCGGGCCGTTCCACTCGCTCATATTCGCGGTGTAGCCGGCTTTCACGCCGGCTTGCGTGACGTGTGCGAGTAACGCCCCGACCGGGCACAACTTCTGAGACGCGAGCTTCGCGTCGTACTCGCGCAACCGGCGGTGTAACTCATGACCGTTTGACGGAAGGCTAGCGGACTTCGCCACGTCGGGCTTCGGCGTTTCGACTTTCGTAGCCTCGGGCTTTGTTGTGATTGGTTCCGGTGCATCGACCCGCGGCGCGTCCTGCCGCGCCGTTTCTTTCTTCGGCTCGGTCGCGATGAACCCGGATGGTGCCGCTTGCGGCTTCGCGGACGCCTGCACCTTCGCTTTGGGCATCGCGAACGCGGGCAGTTGTGGCGGCGAAACAATCTGTTTCTTCACCGGGTCGTAGTCCACCCACTGCGCGGAGAGCCGGTAGAGGTAACGCCCGATGCCGAACTTGACTGACGCACGCTTGAGCGCGTCGCTGAACGCGGCCTTGAGCCGGTCACCCACGTCGGGCTGTTCGCTCGGCGAACCGACGTCGGTTTTCGTGATCCACCGGTCGCCGATCTTGCACTTCAGCCGGCACATCACGGAGCCGTCAGGCAGGATCTTGTACACGTCTTCCCAGTTCTCGACGCCGAGTACTTCGTCGAGCCGGTCCTGGATGAGCCGGGCGTCGATGTAAGCCATCGCGAGGCAGCGGTTGTTCTTCACCATCTGCGGTTTGAACTTCACCTCGCGCGGCTCGAACGGCGCGGCCAGTGCGAGTGTTAAAGCGACAACCTGCGGGTCGCGTGGCATAACGTTTTCAGCGGACATTACTTCCCCTCCCCTTAAAGTGGTTTGGTTGGTGAAGTGTACAGATGTGATTGTAGTGGTTGCGATGTCCGTAGTGTTGCGGATTGGGTTCGCAAACGCAAACAGGGAGGCTCTTGCCTCCCTGTCACGCTCGCCACCGGGTTGCGGCTAACTTACCCTCGCTTGGAAGCACGCTTGCCGCAAGTGCCGTACACGTCCGCGATCTTGCCGCTTTCTTCCAGCGCGACGTGATACCGCTGTTCGCCTTCGAGCCTGTGGACGGTCATATGATACGCCTGGCCTACCGCAGCCAGGTATGGCCGTTTCTCTGGGGTGTTCGGCGTGCGCAGTTGGCCCCAGGATCCGTCACCCAGGTAAGGGACGCCGTACTTGTCCACCAACCCGCCCGTCAGCGGGTGGGTCCGCTTGAACGTGTGGTCGTGGTGCTCCAGAACCGCGTCCACGTGGTACTTCTCGAACAGCGGGCACCAGTACTTCCGGTTCTCCTCGCCGGTGCCGCCTGCCTTCTCTTTGACACCGAGTGCGCCCAGAATGCCGCCCAGGGGCGCTGCCCCCGGCGCTCGGTACGACGGGTACGCCGGGACGTGGTTCGCCACGATCAAGTGCGGACGGTCCTGCCGCGATGCCAGCGCCGACGCGAGCCAGTCGGTTTGTGCGCCGCTAATCGGCGACACGTGCCCGCTATCGAGCAATACCAAACTCAGGTAGTCGCCGAAGTCGAGCGCCCCGTAGGTGGTGTCCTTGTACAACCCGTCGAAGAGTGGGAGATAGTAGGTCGCGTCGGAACGCTTGCCCTTGTACCCGCCTTTTACCTCGTGGTTGCCGATGCACGTGACCATCGGAATGAGCCGACCCTTCGGGTCGATCATGTGCTTCGAGTAGTTCTGAAGGAACGTGATCGCTGTCTTCGCGGTGGTGCCGTTGTCGTAGCCGAGGTCGCCGCCAATGAGCGCGAAGTACGGCTCCTGCTTCGCCGCGATGATATTCGTGCCGATCGCGTGCGATCCGGTGCCGCAGTCGCCGCCCGACACCCACTGGAACGTGTTGGTGGCCTTCGCGGGCATCGTGCGGAACCGGCACGTCTGCGGTCCCGTTCCGAGTTGAAGCAGGTACTCCGTGCCGGGCGTGAGATCGGTGAACTCGGCTCGGTGAACCTTCAAACCAGTGGGGCCGAATGGCTTTGTCTCGATCGGGCCGACAGTCCATTCGCCGCCGTCCTTCGGCCCAACACGGGCCGTCATGGCAGCGTTCTTCACCGGTCCGACCCATTGCACTGTGATGGTGGTGGTTGGGTCGCGCTGCCACGTGAGGAACAGCGTGTCCTGCGGTACGAGGTTAGTCGGAACTGGACCGCCGACCGGGCGCGGTGGAGGGGCGATATCGACGCCCTTGGAAACCGAACTATGTCCGGCGACGAGCGCGGACACCAACCCGCCGGCGGATGAGCGCAGGAAGGTACGACGGTTGAGAGAGGCCATGTGTGAGCGTGGGTTATGTGGCGGTTGGCGTCGGGAAGGCAGTACGCCTATGTTGCGCGAGCGCGGCGCGAAAAGCGAGAGGGCAAATCCAACTTTCGCACATCCTTTGCGCGCCACACATAAAGAACTTACCCTAATCCTTCGGCGGTCAGCGCCTCGATGCTCGCCTCGAACGCGGTTAGCGTGTGGTCGATCACCGCGTCGGCGTGGTCGCAACTCGTCATCCCCGCGAAGCCCCACCAATCGACGCCGTTGAGCAGCATCGCTTGTCGCATCGCGTAATACTGCTTCATGTTCCTCAGGCCGTCGAGTTTGTTCACGTCGCCGTCGAACGGCACGAGACCGTCGTTGACGCCCGCTGGAGTGCTCGGCCGCACACCGTGGTAATTAGGCACCACACGCACCATACTGAAGTCGCCGTACGCGACCCACGGCCACTCGCGCGCCTCGAACATGTTGTTCAGTTTGTTGCGGAGTCGCGTCGCCGCCGCATTCGCCCTGTCGCACGGCTCACCCGTCGCGACGCGCTTTAATGCCGCAACGCCCGCGGCGGCCGATAGTGGGTTCGCGTTGTACGTGCCGGGGTGCTTCATCTTGGGCTTGCCGGCGCGCGGCTCGATGAACGCGAGCACATCGGCGCGCCCCGCGACGCATCCGCCTGGCAACCCGCCCGCGAGAATCTTCGCCAGCGCCGTCAGGTCGGGCGTGACACCGTAGAATGCCTGCGCCCCGCCGGGTGATACGCGGAAGCCGGTAATCACTTCGTCGAAGATCAGGAGCCGGTTGTGTCGCGTGCAGGTTTCGCGAAGTCCGTGCAAGAACGCGCTGCGAATCGGAACCGCGCCCCAGTGCCCGCCGGTCGGTTCCAGAATCACCGCACCGATTTGTGGGTCCGCCTTGAGCGCGTCCTCGACGCGATTCAAGTCGTTGGGCGGCACGGCGACGCAGTGGCGTGCCACGTCGTCGGGAACGCCTGGCACACCCGGCGCATCGTAAGGGTAATCGGCCGACACGGTGACGTAATCGTGCCAGCCGTGAAAGTGCCCGTGGAACTTGAGGAACTTGCTGCGACCGGTGTAGAGACGCGACAACCGCAGCGCCATTAGCGTCGCTTCGGTGCCGCTCCCGGTGAACCGCACTCGCTCTGCGCTCGGGATCAGTTTGCGAACGAGTTGGCCCCACTCGATCTCCGCATCGTGACACGCGCCGTGGTGCGTGCCACGCGCCATCTGTTCTTGGACCGCCTTCACCACATCATCGGGACAGTGCCCGAGCAGGTGCGAACCGTGCCCGACGAAGTAGTCGGTGAGCTTGTGGCCGTCCAAGTCCCACTTGTGTGCGCCCTTCGCGTGGGAAATGTAAATCGGGAACGGGTCCATCATGCGCGCGTCGTGCGTAACGCCGGTGGGGAACACGCCCTTCGCGACCTCGAACCGCTGCTTCGATCCCGGGAACGCCGCGGTGTAGCGGTCGGCGAGTGTCTGCGTCGCGGTCGCGGGCATGGGTGTCTCCCAAAAGCGAGCGGGTGCGGTAAAGCTCGTAAACCGTGTTCGCTTAGTGTAGCGAATGCGTTTACCAGGGGGCTTACCCCACCCCGCTCGCCCAACTACTTCGTGTTGAATGGGAGCGTGGACACCTTCTCCTTCAGCACGTCCTCGAACACGGCCGCGTAGAGTTGCGACACTTTTGGCAGGGGGCAGTACGCCAGTATCGCGCGAGCCTGACCCTGGTTGCCCAGCACTCGCCCGCGTTGGTGACGAACACGCGATTGTCGAGCGATCACACGCCGCGTGTGGTCGGTTCCCAGATGTACTTGTGCATCTGCAACTGTACCCGCACGCGGTGCAGACCGGCTGCGAGCAACCAACCGACCAGTTCCACCGGCTTCACGCTGCTGAACACGCAACTCACGAGGCACGTGAAGCGATTATCGAGGTGGTGTTCTCGGATCGCGTTCGCGGTCCAGTCCCAGTCCGCGCGCGACGCGATCACGAACTTGATCTGGTCCGTGGGCTTCAGCGCGTTGAGGTTGGCCCATCGGTTGCGGTGGCTCTCGCCGCTGTCGGGACACTTCAGGTCCATGATGATCTGAACTCGCGGATCGACATGGCTCACGTCGTGGGCACCGCTCGTTTCGAGGAGTACCGTCTTGCCCGCGTCGCTCAACTCGGTCATCAGCGGGAATACATCAGCCTGGAGCAGCGGTTCGCCCCCGGTAATTTCGACCAGCGGGCACCCGAAATTGAGCGCCTCCGACAGCACGTCGGCGCGCGTCATCCGCGTGCCTTGATTGAATGCGTGCGGCGTGTCGCACCACTTGCACCGGCTATCGCAGACGGAGGTGCGCACGAACACGCACGGCAGCCCGGCGAACGTGGATTCACCCTGCACACTCAGGTAAATCTCGTGGATCAGCAGTTCGCCCGCAGGCACGTCGCGCAGAAGCGCGACGCGGTGCGCCGCTTCTGCGGGCACGGCGTGTAACGGATGTGGGAAGTTCGGTTGCATGACACCGACCATGATAGCAGGTGGCCTCGCTCGCCCCTAACCGGGCTGAAAACAACGGATCCGATTGTGCCCACAGCGTAGAATTGAGGACGTACATTCCCGCTCAAGAGGTCGCCATGCGCCGCACGCTCATCGCTTTGCTCCTGCTCGCCGTGTTCGCGCCAGGGGCGATCGCGCAGCCGAAGAACGAGGATGTGGGCGCGTCGGTGTACCAGAAGGTGGTTCGCTCGACCGCGTGGGTCCACTCCGACCGCGGGGGCGGCAAGCTCGCGACGGGCACGGGTTCACTCGTGGACAAGGGGCGGCGTCTGGTGCTGACGAACTACCACGTTGTTGGGGGTGTGAAGCACACGACCGTGTACTTCCCGGAGTTCGAGGGGCGGGAGGTGAAGAAGACGATCTCAGACCGGAAGTATTACATCGATCGCGCCGGGAACCTCGGCATTCCGGGCGAAGTGGTCGAACTCGACAAGCAGGCTGACCTCGCGCTCATCCGCCTTGAACGTGTTCCAGCTGGCGCGGTCGAACTGCCTCTCGCGGCCGACAGCCCGGACCCCGGCCAGTCGGTTCACTCCATCGGCAACCCCGGCAAGAGCGGAGCGCTGTGGGTGTACACTCCCGGCAAGGTGCGCCAGGCGTACGGCAAGAAGTGGAAGGCAAAACTCGACGAGCGAACCACGGTCTCGTTCGAGGCGAAGGTGATCGAAACCGATTCGCCCACCAACCCCGGCGACAGCGGCGGGCCGCTTGTCAACGACAAGGGCGAGTTGGTCGGCGTCACGCAGGGCGGCGCGCTGGACGCGCAGTCGATCAGCATCTTCGTGGATCTCTCCGAGGTGAAGCGGCTCATGAACCGGCGTTCGGTTCAGACACTCCGCACGGCCGCGGACCCGCCGAAAGATCCGCCCAAGAAGGATCCGCCGAAGGCTCGCGAGAAGGCGCTGGAGAGCAAGGACGACGGCAAGTTCTTCGGTGAGGCCGCGTGGAAACGGGTCGCGCCCGCCGCGGAGAAACTCAACAAAGAGAAGCACATCGACTTCCTTATCGAGACGGTCATGGTCCCGCCGAAGGGCGACGCGGACAAGATCGCCGCAATGAAACCGGCGGAACGCGAGAAGTTCTTCAAGGACTACGCCGAGGGCCGCTCCACGGAACTGAAGCTCAATGGGGTGTACGTGTTCGTGAGCAAGAAGCCGGCCACGCTGTACGTGTACGTCTCGGACCCGAAAGACTTCCCTCCTGGGTTCGCGAGCAAGTTCAAGGCCGCGCTGCTGACGAGTTTCAAGGACAACAAGTACGACGAGGGGCTGACGAAGGTCATCGACATGGCGATCGAAGCGAAGGGCTTGGGGGAGAAGAAGTGACAACGCCTCAAGGCTTGATGCTGTGCGACGACTTGATCTTCTTCAGTCGTGTATCTGGTGTGGCACGCGCGTCCGGGCTAACGGTGCGCATGGTCCGCACGCAGTCGGAGTTGGTTGCCGCCGCGGGTACCTCAGCGCCCGGCGGCGTCATCGTGGACGTTCACAACCCCGGCCTCGACCTTTCGACGTTGCTCACCGAACTGAATGCAGTATGCGCGACGATGCCGCGAGTGATCGCGTTCGGGTCGCACGTCGAAGCCGAAGTGCTGCGCGCCGCGCGTCAAGTTGGGTGCGACCGCGTGATGCCGCGGAGTCAGTTCGTGAAGGAGTTGGAGGAGAAGATTGGGGAGTGGCTGGGAGGGTGAGCGCGAGGTTCTTGCCCACTCCCGCAAGGGGAGAGGGCAAGAACAAGCCCGGCTCGCCTCGTTCCAACTCACCCGTCCTGATCAGTGTCGCCAGCCCCGCGATGTGCTTGCACCGGTCCCACCGCAAGAACCCCATAAACTCGCACGAAGTGTTTTCGGGCATGCCGACGCGGACGTGGTACAGTTCACCCTGGCCGAGCCTGTGGACCGCGACCCCGCGCCCGCCGATCTCGTACGGAATCTCGCGGAACGTGTAGAACTGGCCCTTACCGTCCTTTTCGATGCAGAACACGCCGACGCCATCCGCGTTCGGCGGATACACGATGCGCACGGTCCGCGTTTTCGGCTGCGCCGTTCCCATGACACAATTCTAAGCGCGCACCACACTGTTCGGCGCGACCCTGTGGGTTACAATTGCTGAACCTCTACCCGCGGAGCACCGGCCATGCGGTTCACGAAGATGCACGGCATCGGCAACGATTATGTCTATGTCGATTGCGTGCGCCAGAAGCCGCCGAGCGACCCGACGGCGCTGGCCGTCGCGGTCAGCGACCGGCACTATGGCATTGGTGCCGACGGCCTCATCTTGATCTGCCCGAGCGAGCGCGCCGACGCCCGGATGCGGATGTTCAACGCGGACGGCTCCGAGTCCGAGATGTGCGGCAACGGACTTCGGTGTGTGGCGAAGTTCGTCCACGACCACGGCATCGCGACGAAGCCGAAGCTCGCGATCGAGACCGGTCGCGGCGTCCTCACGGTCGAACTCGAAATTAAGGGCGGCAAGGCCGAGCGCGTTCGCGTGAACATGGGCGAACCGATCCTTGAGAGCGCGAAGATCCCGACGACGTTACCGGGCGACCCACCAGTGAACGTTTCCCTCCTGGTTCCTCCGACTGCGTTTCGGGTGACGTGCGTGTCGATGGGCAACCCGCACGCGGTAATCTTTGAACAGGCGAACGAGAACCTGCTCGCCCTCGAAGACCGCGACCTCGTCGTTGAGTTTGGTCCGGCGATCGAGAACAATCGTGTGTTCCCGCGGCGCATCAACGCGCACTTCGTGAAGGTGCATTCGCCCAACGAAGTGACGATGCGGACCTGGGAGCGCGGCAGCGGGATCACGCTCGCGTGCGGTACCGGGGCGTGTGCGGTGTGCGTCGCGGGCGTGCTGACCGGGCGCACCGGGCGCAAGCTGATCGCGCACCTGCCCGGCGGCGACCTCGAACTGGAATGGTCCGAAGCCGATAACTGCGTGTACATGACCGGCCCGGCCACCGAGGTGTTCACCGGCGAGTGGCCGAGCGCGTGAGTTCCACCCCCACCTCATCGCCCGATCGCGGCTACGTCATCCCAGCTCGGCTATGGTCGTGGCTCGGCACGTCATGGGCCTTCGCTGGGCTGCTATGGCTGATCGTCCTCGTCGTCGGCGCGACGTTCACGTACCGCGCGCTCAGTTGGTTCGACAACTCTCCACTTCTTCCCACTGAGCGACATCGCGCTGACGGCAACGGCGGGCATGCGCAAATCGACTTCGGCGGGCAGTGGCTCATGGGCCGCATGCTCGTCACCGGGAACGGGCGCGAACTCTATCACCGGCAGCGGCAGTGGCAGGTGCTGCGCGCCGGCTACCCCGACGCGGCCGAGGCGCCGTCGCAGCGCAACGGGCTGGCCGTGCCGCGCCACCTGACAACCTCGACGCGCCCCGACGACACGCTCAACCACGACGCCGACAACCTGATGGGTTGGTTCATGGGGTCCGACCCCGCGACGGAGTGGAAGACCGTGGGCGGCGCGTCAGTCGCGCCACTCGCGCAACCGCCGACCGTCAATCCGTTCGTGGCGCTGGCGTTGGAACAGCACGCTTCTGACGTGGTCACGCCGGAGATCGTCGCGAAGGTGAATGAGCCGTCCATCGGCGGGCCGCTGTACCCGCCCGTTCACGCCATCTTCTACGCGCCGCTCGGCCTTATCGAGAACCCGCAGCACGCGTACCGCGCGTTCCAGGCGTTCAGCCTTTTCGTGATCCTGCTGTGCGGGCTGGGAGTGAAGGTACTCACGCGGGGCCGCGTCTGGTGGTCGGTCGCGACACTGTGCATTCTGGTGTTCCCCGGCACGCGCGGCGCGCTGGACCTGGGGCAGAACCCGACGCTCTCGCTCTGCATCCTCATCTGGGGCTGGGCGTTGACGAGTCGCGGGTACCCCGTGGCGGGCGGGATGGTGTGGGGGCTATTCGCGTTCAAGCCGGTCTGGGCGATGTCGTTCTTCCTCGTGCCGCTTCTCATGCGTAAGTCGCGCGTCTGTGTCGCGATGGTTATGACAGGCGCGATGTTGGGGGCGCTCACGCTCCCGTTCGTTGGGCTGGAGACCTGGTTCGAGTGGCTCAAGGTCGGGCAAGAAGCGGCCGCGCTGTACAAGGTGAACGACAACTGGATTCATCTGAGTCGCGACCTACACGGCATCCCGCGGCGCGCGCTGTACGACTTCACCAAGCCGGAGAGCGCACGCGAGACGCCGCTGGGGAACGCGCTCGGGTGGGTGCTGTGGGGAGTCGTGTTCGGCGGAACGGTGCTCATCTACCTGGCGCGCGGCGACCGAAAGCGAATGACTGGGCTGAGTGCCGGGTTCCTGTTTCTCGGTGCGTATCTCACGTGCTACCGGTTCATGTACTACGACGTGCTGCTCGCGGCGGCGGCGCTGGCGATACTGATGGCCGAACCGCGGCGGTTCCTTCGCACCGGCGTGTTTGGGCTGACCCTCGGCGACCCCGACCCGCGTGTGCCTTCGGATCGCGAACTGCTCCCGCTGCCGGTGCCCCCGAAGCCGTTCGGCGCGCGGATGCTCGGCTATGTGAACTCGTTCCCGTTCACGATCCTGATGATGCTCTACCTGTTGGAGAACTCGCTGAGCGGAATGAATCTCGAAGCGACGGTCGGGTTCGGCTACTACGCGTCCCATGCGACCGAACCCGGAGGCAGCGGCACCACGCCACGCGTTCTGACCGGCACGAACGTGAAACACCCGCTCGACACATTTCTGCTGCTCGCGCTTTGGGTGTGGTGCGCGTGGCGCGTACTGCGCGGTGACGAGCGAAGGGAAGACGCTTCGTAGCGTTATCAGGTGGGTCGAACACATCCGGCGCGAACCTCGCGCCCACGCCGCGCATCTCTCCTGACGAATCCGTCCTCGGGGTGTGGTGGATGCACGTGACTTCGCGGAGGTCATAGACCAGGTTCGATTCCTGGCGGGGACATCTTCAGCAGAGACGTCGATGGCCAGGGAAGTGTTCTATCGTCAGTGCCGATTGGTCAAGCGCGTCGGAACGGGCGAACTGGTTCTGGTGTCGTGGATCCCCGAACCGTACGCGACGGCAGGCCGCGTTGTGAAGTTGCGCGAGAATGGCGCGTGGGATGACGGCTGGGTGGTGCTTGGGGCCGGCACGCGGCGCCTGCGGGCCGATGAAGTGCCGGACTTCCACGTGTTGAGCAAGTCGCACCTGCGGGCGACCGGCGACGCCGAAACCGCACCGAAGGGTTGACGCGGCACTGAGCAACAATGACGCCGACCGACGGGTCGGGCGGGCGCCTGCAAAGCGCCCGGTGTGGGTTCAACTCCCAACGGCGTCTCTGGCTCGCTTCGCGAGCAGTGCGAGTGTGAGTGGCAGACAGTGAAGACCAGAACCTTGATGGCCTTGGTCTTCACTGTTTTGCCACTCACACGCACACTCACACTACTTCAGCTCGGACCGCTTCTTGGTGATGAGCGCGAGCAACTCCTTGTGCGGGTCGGCGAACTTGGCCAGCCCTTCGCTCATCAGCGTCTCTTCCAACTTCTTCATGTCCACCTTCGCGTCGATGTCGGCGAGCACGTCGGCCGGCGGGAGTTGATCCACCTGCTTGGTGAACATCCGGCCAGACTTCTGCACGTCCTCGTTTGTCTTCGGCGGGTTAGTCTCGATGTCCGAACCCGCGAGCGCCTCGACGTACTTCCACGCGGGTGGCGTGCCGCCGTCTTTCATCTTCTTGGTGCCGGTGCTCGCGAAGATCATTTCCTGGTTGCGCGCCAGACCCTTGTTGGCCCAGAAATCCTTGTTCATCTTCCAGATGCGCTTCGCGTTCACGATCCCGACCAGCCCCTGCGCGGCGGCCGAGAGGTTCGCGACGTGCGTTTCCGTGTACACGTCCACGCGGCTCACGAAGATGCTGTAAACGGTCTTCACGTTCTGCTTGTCGGTGCGGCGCTGCACCGCGCGATACACGGCGTCGCGTGCCAGGATGTACTGGCGTTCGCTGAAGATGAGCGTGATGTTCACCGCGACTCCAGCCGCGACCAACTCCTCGATCGCGCCGAGGCCGCCCGGCGTGGCCGGCACCTTGATCATCCGGTTCGTGTGCCCGGCGGACCACTTCTTGCCGAGCCGGATGTACTCCGCCGAACGTTGCTCGGTGTTCCGCGTCTGTGCCTTGTCTTCCAACAAGGGGTCGAGTTCAAAGCTCACCCACCCGTCGTCGCCCTTGGTGTTGGCCCACACGCCGGTGAACACGTCTTGTGCGTTCTTCACGAGTTGGTTGGTCATCGCCCACGCGACGGCTTCATCGTCGTGCCCGGCCGCGAAGAACGTCTTCATGTCGGCGTCGAACCGACCGGTCTTGAGCAGGTCCGAGATGATGATCGGGTTCGAGGTGGCGCCGGTGGCGCCTTGTTCGCGGTTCGACTTGATGAGGTCCGGGTCCACGGAATCGAGCCACAGTTTGGTGCCGGAGGCGGCCAG
>SXID01000034.1 GCA_005772955.1 Planctomycetia bacterium | reverse complement strand
CATCCTACCGCTGTGGCGACTTCTTCCTCAGTGAAGCCGCCTTCGGGGCCGACCGCGATCGCGTTCCCACCGCGAGCGTTCATTTGCTCCACATCCGGGCCAGTGTGCAGCACTACCCGCGCGCCCGGCAGGTCGGTGCGCGCGACGAAGTCGTTCCACTTCTGCGGCGGGTCGATCTGCATCAGCCGGTTGCGACCGCACTGCTTGCTCGCTTCGATCACCATTCGCGCGAACTTCTCCACAACCGACCCCTTCGGCTGAACCACCGCGCGCGTGGTGAGGAGAGGGACGAATCGCGTCACGCCGAGTTCGGTGAGCTTTTCGATCAGGAAGTCGGCGCGGTCGCCCTTCGGAAGTGCGGAGCCAACCACCAGCGGGAACGCGAGTTCGCGGTCAGGCGCGATTGGCGCAAGCACGGCGAGCGTCACCGTTCGCTTGCCGACGCTGAGGATATGTGAGGGGTATTCGTGGCCGTCGCCGTTGAACAATACGACCTCGTCGCCCTCCGCGAATCGGCGGACGGCGACGAGGTGGTGCGCTTCGGGGCCGGTCAGGACGTACTCGCCTGGTCCTAGCGGATCGGGCGTGAAGAATCGGTCGGCCACGATTGGCTCAGATCTGTTCGACGCGAAGGATAACGGGAGCGTCTTCGGTCACGTTCACGAAGTCCTGATAGGCGTCCTTCGAATTGCTGACGACCGGTTCTGGCTGTGGGTGCAGCGTGATCGGTTCCCAGAACGTCGCGTAGGATTCTGGCGATCGCGGATCGCGGTCGTCTGTGGTCATTGCGTTACTCCTTGGCAGATGGGGCGGCGCCCAATGAAGACGCGGTCGGACCGTGCGAGTGAGATCGAAACCGAGTCGGGAACGGGGCCGAATATGGGAGCGAACGGCGCGAGATGGGGAACTTCTGCATGTTAGCCCACCTGCCGCATCGGTCAAGATCGCCGTGTTCAAACCTCTTCGGCTGGTGCGACTCCGCCGAGCCGGTACCAACCGTCATTGCGCCACTCGAACACCACCTCGTCACGCCCGCGCCAGGCCACGCAATACGCGCCGGAAATGTTCGCCACGGACCAACCGAGCCGCCGCAACAATTCACAGTTGGGGTGGGAGTGTTCTTTTTGAACGAGTGGAGAAATCGGTTGCACGGTGTGGCCTCCCGGAGGCGGTCCGCCACGAGATCAGCGGGCCAGTTATTCAACGGTAGAACGAAATCGGTTCCCCCGTCGGGCGCCCCGGGTATTTGGAACGATTGCGTCGTAATTCCCGTATCGGGCAATTCGGGACCGGGAGTTACACTTTCTCGTCAGCCAGAGAGGGCCACCCCGATCTGGTGCCCGCACATCCAACAATCAACGCAGCAGTGGCGTTTCCGCCAGAATCGCGCCTCCCGTCACGCCCATGAGCGCCGCGGGAACCGGCAGTGGCGGGGCGGGGACCGTGTTGCCTGGAAAGAACTGCTCTTTCCCGATTGTGCCCGCAGTCGGCGCCGGGGTTTTCTCGGCTTTCTCACCCTTGTGCCCAAACAACTCGTTGGTGAGGGGGATTGTTGGTATCGGTTCGCCAGCCAGTTCGGTGTGCTGTCGAATCGTTCCGCGGGTGTATGGCCCGGCACCGAATACCCAGGTGTCCTTGATCTGACTGCTCGCTTCGAGTGTTCCCGACTGCCACACCGCGCGCCCGGTGACGCGGTTGTAGGCAAACACGCCGATTTTCGCGACGCCGCGCTGGTCGCTTCTCTTCACCAGTGCAATTTCGGGAATGCTCGTAGGCAAACCCGGCACCACCGACGGCAGCGATACCGCCGGCGTGCCGACCATCACGCTGTGCCGGTCGGTGCCGATCGCGCCGGTGCGCAACTCGACCACGTACACCGCTCTCCCTCGGTCTTCCTGAAGCAGCGCGCCGTGGGCGAGAAGCTGCTGGCGCACAAGGCTGATGACGTACCCCTTATCGACGACATCCTTCTCGAGCGGGCTGGTGTCGAGGAACACGGGTTGACCGTTGAGCGGAGTGAAGTCCATCTTCGCGACGGCGTAGTCCACCGCTTGCGAGATGAGCAGCATCTCGGTGGCGGTTCGCGGGCTGTCGGAAATCCGGGTCGTACCGCACCCGGCGAGCAGTGCGACGAGTAGTAGCCAGTAAGCGGGGTAGCGGGATCGCGGCAACTGGTCTCCCTTCTCGTTCGAATGAGTCGGGACTATAGCAACGCGCCCACTGCGTGCAAGCGCGATCCGCTCACGGCGCGAGTTTCAGATACACTATCAGTATCGAACGTTTCCCCTCACTCGTTACGAGAGTTCTCATGCCTCAAGTCACACGCCGTTCATTCCTTCGTGCTTCCGCAGCGGGTGGGGCTTTCCTCACGCTCCCCGCGACTACCTACCGGGCCGCGCTGCTCGCGGAAGACAAGCCGAGTGAAACGATCCGCGTTGCGTGCGTCGGTTTGGGCGGGCAAGGCCGCGGCAACATGAATGCGATCCGCAAGAATGTTGTCGCGCTGTGCGATGTAGACACGGACCACCTCGCCACCGCCTCGAAGGCGATGGAGAAGGGGGGTACGAAGTTCACAACCGCCGCCGACTACCGCAAGTTGCTCGAAAGCAAGGACATCGACGCGGTGCTCTGCAGTACGCCGGACCACTGGCATGCGCTCGTGGCCGTCGATGCGTGCAAGGCCGGAAAGGACGTGTACTGCGAGAAGCCGCTCACGCTGTTCGTTGCCGAGGGCCGCACGCTCGTGAAGGCAGCGCGCGCCAGCAAGCGGATCGTACAGTGCGGCAGTCAGCAGCGATCTTCGAAGGAGTTTCGCCAGGCGTGCGAACTGGTGCGCAACGGCACGCTCGGCAAACTGAAGGAAGTGAAGGTCGGGCTACCGGGGCCGAACTGGTCTGGCCCGCCGGTAATGGACTCTGACCCGCCAGCGGCGCTTGACTACGACCGCTGGCTCGGGCCGGCGCCGCATCGCGCGTTCAACACCAAGCGCGTTCACTACCTGTTTCGCTTCTTCTGGGACTACAGCGGCGGGCAGCAGACGAACTTCGGCGCGCACGACCTCGACATCGCGCAGTGGGGTCTTGGGATGGACGACAGCGGCCCGACCACGATCGAAGGCACCGCGACCTTCAACAAGGACAAGTGGTTCGAGACGCCGGTGACCGCGAAGCAGACGTTCACCTACGCGAACGGCGTCCCAGTTCACTGCACACTCGGCGCGGGCGGCAACCCCGGCGGCGTGACGTTTGAGGGCGAGAAGGGCACTATCTACGTGAAACGTGGCGCGATCACGGTCACGCTGGGCGGCGAAAAGGTCGCGGATCCGTACAAGCTCCCCACCGGCGACGTGAAGCTCTACGTCTCGAAGGGTCACCACGCGGACTGGCTGGAGTGTATCAAGACGCGGAAACTGCCGATTTGCGACGCGGAGATCGGCCACCGCAGCGCGACCGTGTGCCACCTGGGGAACATCGCGATCCGCACAGGGCGCAAGCTCACGTGGGATCCGAAGACGGAAACGATCGCGGGCGACAAGGAAGCCTCCGCGATGCTGTCGAAGGAATACCGCAAGCCGTGGGTTCTGGGATGAGTCTCACCGGACGAGCTGGAAGCGTAAACGACGGACAAGTAAATCCGTCGCTTACGCTTCCAGCTCGTCCGGCCGCTTCCAGAACTGCCACCAGCGCGGTTTCGGTACCAGATACGGAGTCGGTGGCGGTTCCGGCCTCGGTGGGTAATGGGTAACCGGAACACCTGGCGGAAGTTTCTCGACCTTCTTGAAGTTGGCGAACGAGATCGGGAGCGGGCCGCCGTGACTCGGGCAACGGATCGTGATTTTCGCGGCCGGCGGCGGTTCGATCTCCGCGACAACCGCCCACGGACATGGGCACTGGCAGAACCGGCATTTCACCGTGATTGTGTAGTAGTGCGGGCCACTCATATCGCCTCAGGGCCGCGTTCACCGGTGCGAATGCGGATGCAGTCTTCGAGCGGCAGGATGAAGATTTTCCCATCACCGATGCGCCCCTCCGGGCCGGTGCGAGCCGCGTCCACGATCGCGTTCACTGTAGGCTCCACGAAGTCCTCGTTCACCGCGATTTGCAACTGCACTTTGCGCAGCATGTTCACGGTTAACTCGTGGCCGCGGTACACCTCCGTGTGGCCCTTCTGCCGACCGAATCCGAGCACGTCCACGATGGTGAGGCGGAACACCTCCACCTTGTTCAGCGCTTCCTTCACCGCGTCGAGTTTCGACGGCTGGATGATCGCGAGGATGAGTTTCATGAGGTTGCTTCTTGGTGCCAGGTCGGCTTGTGGGGTTCGCGTACCCATTGGTCGGCGTCGAACACCGCGAACCTCCCGTGTAAGAAATCGTCGCGTGAGATAGGAGCGGGTCAACCCTCTTCGCCGACATCCCTACTTCTGTTACTTCACCACGATGCCGAAGTCGATCTGGTACGGGGTCCGTTCCGGGCGGCTGATGTCGGTGACGATCTTCTGTGCGTAGACCGAGGTGCGGACCTCGCAACACGATCAGTTTCTTCGTGCCATTCAAGCGGATATCCACGCCGTCGGCACGGCACTGACACACCTGACGGATGAGTGTCGCGACCGGGCCGGACTCGGAACCCGGTATCTGCGCGCGCCACTACGTTATCGGCGTGGCCGAAACTGTACCTGAACCAAACCGCCCGTACCTGTGAGTTTGGTTCAAGTACGGGGAATGGGTCTGGTGCACAGGCGGTCGAACGGCATTCCTCATCGTACTCACGCGGAATGCGAGGACCCGGGCACTCGGCGGTAAGTCGAGTAACTGGTTCCTCACGCGGCGAGTAAGGACTACGATGAAAACGCAGTTACGGAGTCAGTAATCGCGCCAGATTGAAATACGCGAGCAGCGCGGCGACATCCGCGCACGTCAGCGCGATCGGTCCGGCAGCGACCTGTGGGTCGCGTTTCAAGAGCCGGAGGAGGTGCGGCACTGCCAGTCCCGCGACTGCGGCACATGTCACGCCGATCGTGATGCCGCCCAGCACGATGAAGAACAACACTGCGAGGTTCTGCCAAATGGCTGCGATCGCGCCGACGAGTAGACCGGTTGCGAGGCCAAGCAACGCGCCCGTCGTCGCTTCGGGACGCAGCCTGCGGAGGAGCTCGCGCCAGGAAGTACCAGCTTCACGGAAAGCTTCGAGCGCGAGGGTCACAGACTGAATCGCGACGCTCTCCGCGAGTGCGAGCACGACCGGGATGAACAGCGCAAGTACCGCGTGCTGCCAGTTGAGTTCGACGTGATAGACTTCGACGAGAACGGCCGCGAGCGTGCCGCCCGCGACGTTGCAGAGCAGCCACGGGAACCGGCCACGGAACGCGAACAGCGGTCGCGCTTGCTGCGACTGCGTTAGCCGCACGCCGATCAACTGGAACACGTCGTCGGTCGATCGTCGCGTCTCAGGGGCGTTCCCGCTGTCGCCGGTTTCGGCCAGTTCTTCCGCGTAGGCTTCGATGTCGATGACGCCGATGAGCCGGCGCGCCGCGTCCACGACCGGGAACGCGAGCAGCCGGTGCATCGTGAAGAACTCGCACGCTTCAAGCAGTGTTGCCGAGATCGGGATCGCGATAACCGACGCGATCATGATGTCTTTTATGCGCGCGTCGAGCGCGGCGAGGAGCAGTCGCCGCGTGGGCACGACGCCGACAAGCCGCAGGTTGGCATCGACCACGTAGAAGTAGATGATGCGGCCGGGTGGCGGGTATTTGCGCATGTGCGCGAGTGCCGCGTCCGCGGTCCACTCCGGGTCGAGTGTGGCGAAGTCGCTCCGCATATACGAGGTGACAGGCTCGTTGAGTTGCGCCTCGGTCAGGTGTAACGGCATCCTCACTCCGTTCGTACTTCGATCCCGTCGGACAGCGCCCCCAGGTTCCCTTCGACCACTTGCTCGCTGCCGTTAAACCGCTCCCAGTTGCCGGTGGTCGCGGTGGCCTTGCGACGGCCGAGCACCTGCACGGTGCCGGGGTCACTGCGGCCGAGTTGCACGCGGTACTTTACCGCCTTGCCGCCTTCGACGAGGTAGACATAGTGTGTCTCGTCAGCGGCCAGCACGCACCCAGCCGGCAACACGGTCGCATCGCCCGCCTCGGCGTTGATGCGTATCGTCGCGTATTGGCCTGGCTTCAGCGCGCGATCTTTGTTCTCGATGTCGATCTCCACGCGCATCGTCCGCGTGCCGGGGTCCACGACGCCGGTCGTGCGCGTAATCGTCGCGGGGTACTCGCGCCCGCCCAGCGACGGCACTCGAACTGTCGCAACAGTGCCGACGCCGGCCTTTTCCGCGCTCACCTCAGGGATGTCTGCGAACACCCGCACCACATCCGCCCGCATGACATGGAAGAGCACAGTGCCGTGTCCATTGGCCGCGGATTGCAGGAAATGGCCTGGGTCTACCTTCCGCGCCGTGACGATACCAGGGAACGGTGCCTTCACTTGCGTGTACGTTTCGAGTACGCGGACGCGCGCGAGTTCGGCTTCTGCGACCTTCACGCGCGCCTCGGCCGCCTCAACGTCGGCTTGCACCCGCGCACGGCGTGCCTTGCGTTCCTTGACCCCGGCCGCGGCGGTTGCGACCTTCGCCACAGCTTCCGTCTTCGCCGCTTTCGCGGAATCGAAGTTCTTCGTGATGACTGTTCGCGTCTGCGTGTCGGCAACGCCGCCCATAATCTGCGCGTTCACCTGATCGAGTTCGGCCTTCCACCGCGCGATGTCGGCATCCGTACGAGCTATGCCGGCTTCCGCCTCCTTCACCATCTCTTCGGCCGCGACAGTCTGTGCGTCGGCGACCTCGCGTTCTTTCTCGGTCTGGTGCAAGTCGGCTTTCGTCTTCGCGATGATCGCCTGTTTCTCGACCGCTTCGGCCGCGAGTTCGGGTATGTGAACGGTGGCGAGTAGTTGGTCGGCCTCGACCACACTACCGATGTCGATGACCGGCGATTGTCCGCCCGGAAGTTTGATTCCGGCTCTGAGTGCCGCGGTGTCAGGGGCGATGGCTTTCACGTAGCCTGGCAACTTAGCAATCACGGGAGTGGCTTCGAGTGGCAGCACGCTCGCGGGCTGCTCGATTGCCCATTTCACCGGCTTCTGTGCGGACTTCGTTACCTTCACGAGAGGCGGCCCTGCGGGCGCGCCGGGACCACCCGCTGCAGGCGGCGCGGACCGGTTGCAGCCGATTAGCGCGAATACGGTAGCCAACAGTAGTAAGGCGCGCATGGCAGCGACTCCAGGATGAGGCAACACGCGACATGTTACCCGCAGGACAGACGTAAAGCGCGTTGGGAACCAGCGCGGTGTGAAAATCACTGGTTCTCGGGCCACGAAACCGGAATCGTTCGTCGCGAGCGGCGTCTTCACCCCATAAACTGAACACGATCGTGCCTCGCCAGACTCGCGCTCCACGGGAAAGCCTCATGTCTACCGACGTGGCGGGCATCGCCAACCGCATCATCGCCAACATCGAGAAGGTCATTATTGGGAAGCGCGCGCAACTCACGCTCGCGATAGCGGCGTATTTCTCCGAAGGTCACATCCTTCTTGAAGACGTGCCCGGTGTGGCGAAGACGATGCTCGCCCGTTCGCTCGCGCGCAGCGTGGGTTGTACGTTCAAACGGTTGCAATGCACGCCGGATCTGCTGCCCACCGACGTGACCGGCGTAAACATCTTCAACCAGAAGACCGCGGAGTTCGAGTTCCGCGCAGGTCCGGTGTTTGCGCAAACGCTGCTCGCGGACGAGATCAACCGCGCAACCCCGCGAACGCAGGCGGCGCTGCTCGAAGCGATGGGCGAGCGACGTGTCAGCGTGGATGGGCAGACCTACGTGCTGAAGCCGCCGTTCCTGGTCATCGCGACGCAGAACCCGGTAGACCAGGAGGGCACGTTCCCGCTGCCGGAGGCGCAACTCGACCGCTTCCTCGTGCGCCTCAGCCTCGGTTACCCGAGCATGGAGGAAGAAGGAAAGATGCTCACACGGTTGCAGATGGGCCACCCCATCGACGACCTGAAGCCGGTCGTGAGCGCCGACGACGTGATCGCATGTCAGGACGCGATTCGCGGCATCCACGTGGACGATAAGGTGAAGCGGTATATCCTCGAAGTGGTCCACGCGAGCCGCGACAACGAGGACGTGTTGCTCGGTGGTAGTCCGCGTGCGTCGATCGCGCTGTATCGCACCTCGCAGGCGCTCGCCGCGATCACGGGACGCGACTTCGCGCTCCCCGACGACATCAAGCGGATGGCGCAACCGGTGTTGGCGCACCGGCTGATCCTGAAACCCGAGAGTCGCTTACGCAAACGCACGCCGACCGCAGTGGTGAAGGACTTGGTGGATGACGCGCGTGTGCCGATCACCGACAAGATGAAGGCCACCCAAGAAAACTACTTCGACGATTGAGTTGTTCCGAAGAGAAACGCATGCGCTGGCTCATCGTTCTCGCCGTGCTGATTGGGGCCGCTATCGCCCTCCAGGCGGGTTTGGTCGCGTTTGCTGGGTACGTGCTGCTAGGCGTGTACCTGCTGTCGCGCTTCCTCGCGCGCCGGTGGGTACACAACCTTGGCGCGACGCGCACATGCGATTCCGCTCCACGCGAGGTGGGCGAGACGACTGAGGTGACCGTTACGCTCACGAACACAGGATCGCTGCCGATTGCGTGGGTGCTGGTCGAAGACCTGTTGCCGGACTTCGCGGTGAAGGCCCGAACACCGCGGCTCACAGTGAAGGGCAAACGCGTTCACGTCGCGACGCTTCGCGGCAAGCAAACCAAGACAATCAAGTACCGGGTGACGTTCTTGATGCGCGGATACTACCCGCTCGGCCCGACATTGCTCGAAACCGGCGACGTGTTTGGCTTGCACCGGCGGCACCGCGTCATCGGGAAGCCGGTGTATGTGATGGTGTATCCCAAAGTCGTCGCCTTGCCGAAGTACAACTTCGCATCGGAACGGCCGATCGGAGAAGTGCGCCTCCAGAACCGGTTGTTTGAAGATCCGACGCGAACCGCCGGTGTGCGGCAGTACGTAATGGGCGACCCACTCCAGCGCGTTCACTGGAAGGTCACGGCGCGCACCGGACAGTTGCACTGCCGCATCTACGAACCGACCACGCTCGCGGGCGCGACGATCGTCATGGACTTTCACCTGGACGGTTATCACAAGCGAGGCGAACCATTCCGGTCGGAACTCGCGGTCACTGCAGCCGTGAGTCTCGCTTACGCGATCTCCGTGCTGAACGTGCAGATCGGGTTCGCAAGCAACGGGCGTGACGCGGCCGACCATATTCGCGAGGAGTCGCTCGCGGCGGAATCAGACGAGGCGCAAGTCGAAGGTCACGCGACCCGCGACGCCGCGAGCCAGCGGTTCGGGATGAACGACGACAGCGACCGCATGCGGCCAGTCGTGGTGGGCACGCGGCGCGGGTTCGACCAGTTCCAGCAGATCCGCGAAGCTCTCGCGCGCCTCGAACTCACGGATGCGTTTACGTTCGCGCAGCTCGCGCTGGAAATGGCGTCGCGAATGCCGCGCGACGCAACCGTTATCGCGGTGCTTCCGCGTGTTCCCACGGAAACAGCGATCGCGCTCGGCACGCTCCGTCGGCAGGGATTCGCGGTCAGTGCGATCCTCATCGGACTCGACGAGAACGAGAAACTGGAAGCGCACGGGCGCCTGCTCGCGGAGCGTGTTCGCGACATCCGTTACGCGAACACGCTGGAAGAACTCGCGAGCCTCGGCGGGAACTCTGCGGCGAGCGCGCCGGCGGCTTACGGGGTCGATATACCACTCGTATGAGCCGTGACCGCCTGCTCGCGTTTGCACAACTCTTGCGAATCCCGAACGTGTTCACCGCGTTCGCGGACATCATGCTCGGCGCGTGTGTCGGCGCCGCAATACTTCCTTCCACACCGATCGCGTTTTGGGCGGCGTACCTCGTCCTCGCGCTCGCGTCGGGTTGCCTCTACCTCGCGGGTATGGTGTGGAACGATTACTTCGACCTCGCGGAAGATCAGAAGGCGCGCGCGTTCCGCCCGCTGCCGTCGGGTCGTGTCGGCGTGGGCATTGCGGTCGTGCTCGGCACGCTGCTGTTCGCCACTGGGATCGCGCTGGCCGGCGCCGCGGGGTTGCTCGCGCAACCGGAGTGGAACCACGAACCGCTCGTGGTCGCGCTCGGCATCGTGGCGGCCGTACTCATCTACGACGGCGGGGCGAAACGCACCCCGGCCGGGCCGATCGCGATGGCCGCGTGCAGGTTCCTGAACGTGCTCTTCGCTCTCTCGCTCATTCCTGAATCAGCCCTCGACATCGAGAAGCGCATCCACCTCGCAGCGGTGGTCGGCGTCTACATCGTGGGAGTGACGTGGTTCGCACGCACCGAGGAGGGCCGCAGCCGGAAGCGCGATCTCGCGCTTGCCGCGAGTGTCATCGCGTTGTCACTCCTGCTTGCGCTGCTCCTCCGTGCGAAACTCGCGAGCGGGCTGGGCACATTCGCGTTCCCGTACCTCCTTGTAGCCTTTGGTTTTCTCGTGGGTCTTCCCATTTCGCGCGCGATAGGCGATCCGAACTCGCGCAACGTGCAAGCCGCCGTGAAGCGGTGTGTTCTCGGTCTCGTCTTTCTCGACGCGGTGCTCGCGACGATGTTTATCGGCTCGCCGGGGTTGCTCATCCTTTTGTTGTTGCCCCCCGCCCTCTGGCTCGGAAAATGGGTTTATTCCACATAGCGATTGCTACGCGGCAAGTCGCGAAACACGTCACAGGTGAACCATGACAATCGATCGACGTCAACTTCTGATCACCGGAGGTGCCACCGTGGCCGCGAGTGTTATCCCTGACACGCTCCAAGGGGCGGACGCCAACGACGCAGCCGCGACCGTCATCAAGGACCACGTCGCGAAGTTGCGCCCGCTGGAGATTGCCAGTGGCGTTGCGTGGTGGAACGCGAACACAACCGGTGAGGACGCCGACTTCAAGAAGAAGGAAGAGGCGCAGAACAAGATCGACGCGGCCCTCTCCGACAAGAAGATGTTCGACCGCGTCAAGGCGTTGAAGGCGTCGGCCGACAAGGGCGAGATCAAGGACGCGGGGGTTGCGCGCCAGCTACACCTGCTGTACCTTCAGTACCTCGAAAAACAGGTCGCACCGGAGTTACTCCAGAAGATCAGCTCGAAGGCCAACGCGGTCGAGCAGGCGTTCAACGTGTTCCGCGCCAAGGTGGACGGAAAGGAGATCGCGGACAGCAAGGTTCGCAGTACGCTGAAGGAGTCTGCCGATTCTGAACTCCGGCAGAAGGTGTGGGAGGCGAGCAAGGGCGTCGGCGCCGCAGTCGAAGCGGACCTCGCGGAACTGGTGAAGCTCCGCAACGAAGCAGCCACGCAACTCGGCTTCAAGAACTTCCACGCGATGACGCTCACACTCAACGAGCAAGACGGCCCCGAACTCATCAAGTTGTTCGACGACCTTGACAAGTTGACGAAGGAGCCGTTCACGAAGGCGAAGGCGGACATCGACGCGAGGCTCGCGAAGAAGCTCAAGGTCGAACCCGCGGACCTGATGCCGTGGCACTACCACGATCCGTTCTTCCAGGAATCGCCCGCGGTCTTCGACGCGAACCTCGACTCGCCGTACACGAAAGCCGATCTCCTCAAGCTCTGCGCCACCTTCTACTCCGGCATCGGGTTGCCGATCGACGACGTGATCGCGCGCAGCGACCTTTACGAGAAGAAGGGCAAGTCGCCGCACGCATTCTGCACCGACATCGACCGCGAAGGCGACGTGCGCGTCCTCGCGAACATTGTGCCCAACGAGTACTGGATGGGCACTATGCTCCACGAGTTGGGGCACGCGGTTTACTCGTCGAAGAACATCCCTCAGGCGGTGCCGTACTTGCTCCGTGCGGAGGCGCACATCCTCACCACCGAGGGCGTCGCGATGCAGTTCGAGCGGTTCAGCAAGTCGCGCGCGTGGATCGAAAAGATGGGCGCGAGGGTGGAAATGCCCGCCGAGTTCGATTCCGCCGCGAAGAAGATTCAGCGGAACCAGCTGCTCATTTTCTCGCGATGGTGTCAGGTGATGCTGCGGTTCGAGAAGGGCATGTACGAGAACCCAAAGCAAGATCTGAACAAGCTCTGGTGGGAACTCGTCGAGCAGTACCAGCAGGTGAAGAAGCCGAAGGGCCGTAACGCGCCGGACTACGCGAGCAAGATCCACATCTGCAGCGCCCCGGTGTACTACCACAACTACATGATGGGTCAGTTGTTCGCCTCGCAGGTTCACCACGCCCTATCAAAAGAAGTGTTCAATGCGGATCCGAAGACGACGATCTACGTCGGTGAAAAGAAGGTTGGCGAGTTCATGAAGAAGAAGGTGTTCGAGCCGGGCCGTACGAAAACGTGGAAAGAACTGACGAAGTTCGCGACCGGTGAGGAACTGAACCCCAGGGCGTTCGCCAAGGACTTCGAGGGTTAAGGTGGTCGCCGCTGGTGGCTTCGCGCCCGCGAAGCCACCAGCGGCGCAAACGTACGACAGGGTAATAATCGCTGCGATACCGTTAATTTTCTTCTGGGTCCTTTCTCACCTCCCGGAGTGTCTTCAATGGACCGTCGCGAGTGGTTAGGATCGCTCAGCGCGTTGGGCGCGGTGCCCGTGTGCGAAGCGGTTGCGGAAGCGTACGCGGGCGCTGATCCCGGCACCAAGCACGAAGGCCCGCTGTCCGCGTCGCACTTCCACTTCTGTGGCATTCACCTGGCCAAGAACAACCCCAAACTCCAGTTCGTCACGCAGCACTACTGCGTCGCACACACCGGCGGCGCGGAAGGTGACGTGTACCAGTGCACGTTATTCGACGGCACCGGTAAGAACGCGAGACTTATCGGCGTCGAGTACCTCATCTCGGACGAGGCGTACCGCAAGCTCCCCGACACGGAGAAGAAGTACTGGCACGCGCACACTTACGAAGTCCTCGGGGGTGGGCTGATTGCGCCAGGCATGACTCCGGAAGACGAGATGAAGTTCATGAAGGTTGTGATCAAGACATGGGGCAAGGCGTGGCACACGTGGCCCGATCCCTCGACTGCGGTGCCGACTGGCGAACCGCTCCTGATCTGGTCGTTGATGGGCGACGGACAGGCCGACCCGAAGGTGGTCGCGCAACGCGACAAAGACTTCAAGGTCGATACGGCCAAGATTCGTGAGGCACGCATCAAGGAGTTCGGCCACGACGTGCCCAACGTCGCGCTGCCGAAGGACGTGAACACCATCGGCCGGCAGTGGACCAATGACGGCAAGGACGAGCCTAAACCGAAGAAATAGGCGATGCTCGCCCCTGTGTAGCGGGCGTTCAACGAGTGTGGTCACGCTGGCGTAATTTGGAGCCTCGCTCATGATTCCCTTCGCCCGCACACTCTGCGTCGTCGCGCTCGCCGCATTTGCGACGGGTGCGACTGCCGACGAACTGAAACTCGAACACGTCGCCAACGCCAAGGGCGACGGTCCCGACGGCAAGGGAAACACCGCTGACGACACGTGGCAGTTCTGGTTCGAACTTACGCACAAGAAGGGTCACTTCGAGCTGCTCTCCACCTACAGCACAAGCATCGCGAAGGAGGGCATCGCGAAAAAGGTGAGTGGGCCGATCGCGAGCATGCTGCCGAACCCCGCCGACACCGAAGGGTGGATCTTCCACCGCGACTGGGACGGCCGCTTTGAAGGCGCGTGGGCGGACACCAAGGCGAAGCAGATCATCCTTTACCCTTACGTCGAGAAGAACGCGCACATGGCAGTCGCGGTGTCGTACCGGGTTCCGGCCAATGGCACCTACGACATCTCCGGTGGCGTAACTGACCTACAGGTTCAACCGCAGTTCAAGCAACACGACGGGATCGAGTGGATCATCGAGACTGCGGACGCGGGCAAGCCGGTGAAGAAGATCGGCAGTGGCGGTCCGGTCGGCGATGGTAACGGCAACCCCGACAGTGACAAGTTCTCGTTCGAGAAGGTGGAACTCAACAAAGGGCAACTGGTGCGGCTCGTCATTCACCCGCGGAAGTGGTGGGGCAGCGACCTGACCCGCATCGACTCGTTCCGCATCGAACTCAGCAAGATGAAATAGGTTGTGAGCGGTGCGGCGTGAACCCGCCGGTTTGGTGACGCACCGGTGGGCTTCCGGCACACCGATTGCGGCCCGGTTCACAACTCGCTCTCGCGCAGTAGTGAGGCCATGTCGCGGTGGATGCGCCGGCGGATGAGGAACTCGTCTTCGTCGAGCCACGCGCGGACCGTAGCGCCGAGCGTGAACTCGTCGGTAACGACTGACCGCACCACGGTGTCGATGAGGCGAAGCGGTTGCAACGTGAAGTAGCAGTTGGTGGATCCACTCACGGTGACGCGGTCGAGACGCTGGAACAACTCCTCAAGGCGCCCCAGGACGATGCCCGACGGCGCGAAACCGAGTGCCTCCGCGTAAGCCAGCGCGACTGCGGTGCGCGCCCGCAGGTCGTCGGGCGCGGCGAGGAATAGTTGCTCTCGTGCCGAGTTCAAGATGCGGTTCCCGGCCTCCTCGTTGCCGGCCGCGAACCACCCGGCCGCCAACCCCACTCGCTTCGCCGTGACCGGTTCGTTCCCCCACTCCGCGCGGGTCGGGTCCAGTACGTGCATCAGCGCCTCCGCCTCCGCGACCAGGCCGTGCTTGCGTGCCGCGCGGAACGCTCGCGATCCTGCCGCAAGGACGGCGGAGAGCAGGTGTCCGCTGGCCGCGCCGTGAGTGAGGTGACGCAGCAGCGAGCCAGCAGCACTCGAAGGCGAGATCGCGAGTGCCGCACTAAGCATCCGCGCCTGGTATCGCGTAACCCGCTCGGCACGCTCAGACTCGCTCCAGCGTCCCGTGCGGACCCACGCCTCTGTCCAGTCTAGCGCGGCGGGCACCAGATCGAGTAGCTGTGCAAGCACGGAGGCGTCGAGCCAGGGTGCGACTTCGAGTAGCGCGAACACAACCCGTGGGACAGTCGCCGTCGTTGGTTCGGTGACCGCGATTGATAGCAACGCACGCGCCTCATCGTTCAGATGGGCCGGACCGGAACGCGAGTTGAGTACCGAGAGTCGCTCGCCGAGCCGGTCTTGCCCCCAAAACTCTTTCAGGTCGCGCCCGAGGTAAGCACTCACCGGGCCGAGCGGTTGAAGGATGCGGCAGTGCTCGCGGAGTCGGTCCACCGAATATCGCGCGAACTCCGGGAGTTTGTCCAATCGTACTTGCAACTCCGGGGGAAGCCCCGGCTTCGGCGTGACGCCCTCGTGCGCGTCTTTGATCCGGTGGAGGAACAGGTCACCGAGCAGCGCGTGGGCGGCTGGGTCGGCGCGCGGCCCACCGGCCCGCGCCAGCGCCTTACGCGCGCGTGCGGCCCAGTCACGTGCGCGGGCTCGCTCGCCCAGCGCGCCCAACCCCCACGCGAGCATGAACTGCGCGTACACCGCGGTCGCTTCCGTTTCGGCTTCGAGGCCGGTCCACTGCATCCGGCCGCCGGTCGCGTGCCGCTTGACCCACGCCAACACCGGCTCTTTCACCCGTGTGAGCCATTCCCGTGCGATTTTGAATCGGTCCACTGTCGCGTTGCCGCGGAAACGCAGGAACGACGGTTCATCGAGATCCAGACCCGGCCCGCGGTCGTGCAACCGGTTCATGAGCCGGTCGCGCCACCGCGCGAGGCCGAGAATGTCGCCCTCGCACGATCGCGCCACCGCAATACGCGCCAGCCACACGCCGCGCACTGGGATGTCGTCGAAGTGTTGATCCAACACGGCGAGGACGCGGGGGAGGGCCGCAACGAACTCCCGTGCTGGGGTCGGCTGGAATCCGGCGTGTGCCGCGAGCGCGGCGACCACTCTCCCCGTTCCGGGGCGTCCAGGCTCGGCGAGCCACCGGTCGAGGTCGGCTGAACGGTCGCCGCGCTTCGCCGCGTGGCACTCGGCTTCTGCCCACCGTTCGAGCCAATCGGTCGACGGGGTTGGGCACTCCCACGCCGCGTTCATCCAACATACGGCCGCGTCGAGCGACTGACCGGTCGCGCCATAGACGCCCGCGAGTTCCGCCCACCGCGCTGCACGCTCGACTGGCCCGAGCCTGGGGAAGTCCGCAAGTAAGTGGTTCTCCAGTTTCTGGCGCCTCGCCGCACGGTTGTGACCATGCAACAGCGCGTCCGCCGAACTGAGTTTCCGTTCGACACGCTCGCCCTGCGGTTCAGTGGATGGCGCCGCTTTGCGGTTGCCGTGGCCTGCGGTCCTCGGATCGGCCACAGGCGCGCCGGTGTCGGACTCATCGCGCGGCCGCCCGCGTACCCATCGCATCACCTTTCCGACCCAGCCCGGCTCACCGTCGGTGGGCACGGGTGGCGCCTCCTCTTCTGGTTCGTCGCTAGCCACTTCCGGTTCCGGGTCAGCGACGGGGTCAAGCCGAAGCACGAACTTGTCGAACGGAAACGGGTCGGCTGGAATCCGTTGCGGGCACAGCGGCGCGGCAGGTGTCGCTGCGTATTCAATCTGGTCACCGAGCGGACGGAACGCGGCGACTGCGATCGTGTACAAAGTGAACCCGTCACCTGTCGTCGGTTCGAGCCATGTCAGCCGGTCCGGGGTCAGGTTCAGTTCGCGCACGAGTTCAGTCGTGCGTGTCCTGGGTCGAAGCGAGTAGCCGGTAGGCAAGCACAGCGAAGGCACGCGCGGGTCGGCCCGGAATCCGCCTGTTACAACTGGAGGGACCGCGCTGTCTGCTGCTGGCGCGTGTCTCACGACCAGACGAGACTCTGCCGCGCACTGGAGACTTGCAACCTCGAAACGGCGCAGCAGTCGCTCGTCGGCACTCGCGCAAAAGTCGCGGAAGCTCTCCTGCTCTGGCGGTGCGAGCACCCAGAGCGATTCGGTGCCCACGGTATTGCATCGCGCGAGCCGAAATCGCACGTCGATTCGCGCCGGCGGCCCGGCCACTGGGGGGTGCGAGTTCCGGTGCCCCAGTGGAAACTCGTCATCGGAGGGGAGCGGCACCGGCGACGGAAACGCGGTCACGCCTCGGTCCGGGTCGCACAGGAGTACACACCCCGGCGGCGCTGTGAGGTGACTGGAGAGTGGGTGCTCCCAACCGCGCGCGGTCCACACATCCGGTGCCTGTTGGCGGTATGCCCGCACTGGTGAATCTGGTTCCTCGGTCCACAGAAGAACGACCAAAGGCGGCGCGGCGACTGTCACCCACGCGAGGTCTGCGTGCGGGTCCGCGAGTAGGTGAACGGCGGTCGGACCGGCGCGCAATCTCCGAAGGCGACTGACGAATGATGCGAGGTGCTTGTCGGGCACTTCGAAAAGCACCAGGCCGGTGGGGGCAAGCGTGACCCGGCGTAGCGGGAGCAGTTCGGCCCAGCATCGCGTGTGGTGTGTGGGCACATCGGGCGCGCCAAGCGAGACTACACCAAGGCGCCCGAGTGCGGAGAGAGTTTCACGAGGTGGTAGTTCGTCCAGTTCGAGCCACAGGCGCGCAGAGTCATCGCGTCCGGCTCGCACAGGGGCTGACGTGATTGTTAGAGGCACCAGTCCGCTTGCGAGCGTGAGCCGGAGAGTGTCCAGGTTCGGGAAGAGCAGCGTGGGCATGAACGCAGTATAGTACGCACCAGAGCGGGCCGCTTGCGAGTTCGCGGGCATCGTGCCGCGCGAAGCCGCAGGTGCCGAAGAGAGGCTACAAGTTGTTCTTCTCCAGGTTCCGTTTCATGTCCGCGTGAATGCGGCGACGGACCAGATACTCATCGTCGTCCAGCCAGCGGCGCCCAGATGGCCCAAGGGCCGCGTCGTCGTTCACCACCGCGCGGATCACGTCTTCCACGAGGTTGAGGTGAAACCGCGAGTAGTACTGCGCGGTCGTCCACGTATTCGTGATCTTCGCGGGCGACATCTTCTTGAACAACTCGATCATCCCGGACAACGCGCGCTCCGACGGGCCTTGCCCCAGCGCGGTGACGTATGCCCGCGCCAGTTCGGTGTAGTCCTTCGGCTGGAGCGACACCGCGCTCGATTGGAGCAACTCGTTTCGCGCTTCTAACAGAATAGGGTCCGCTCGGTCTTGGCGTCCGAAGTGCAGCCACCCGCCCGCGAGGTTCAACAGCGTTTGCAGCGCTGCGGACCACGTCTCTGGCTTCGACTGGTGTTTCTTCTTGAGTTCGGCGGTGGACGCGCCGCCCAACACTTCGCTGTGCAACTTCGTCAGGAACCGGTCGATCTCGTTCGACAGACCGAGCTTCTTGAGGCTCCGCATGCACTGCACCGCGACCACGTTAATGAGCTTGAACCGCATGTCTTGCGGTTTTTCGTGGACGAGCGCGGTGAAGTCGTCCACCAGCTTCTTCACGAGGTCGTCGCGGTTGAAGTGGCCCGCGTGGAACATCGCGCGTTCGAGCAGTTCGCCCTGCTTTTTCGGGAGGTCGGGCGACTCAGTCGTCGCGCCGGTTCCCTGGAGCGCCGCGGGGACGAGCGCGAGCAGTTCCACGGTAAACGCTTCACTCACGCGAGCCGCGAGTGGCAGCGCTTCGTGCAGCACGTGGAACTGTACCTCCTTGAGTGTCTTCCCGGTCACGCCGTCCTTGTAGAGCTTGCGGATGCGGTCCGCGAGCTTGTTCGGATCCTTGACGGTGTGCAGTTCCGCGAGTTCTTTCTTCAGTGCATCTTGGTTCTTTGTCCAGTAACTGTAAGGGTCGAGCCGCTCTTGCGGTTCGAGGATGCGCGACTGTTCGCGCAACCGGCCGATCACGTATTCGCCGCGCAGGAACGGGTTGTTGTTGCCCGCGGTTCGCGCCTTGTTCGCGAGTTCCTCCAGTTCGCCAGTAAGCTCTGTGGACAACTGCCCCGTCGGCAGCTTGCCGGCCAGAACCTGCTCGACGCGGTACTTGAACGCCTTGTAGACGAAGTTGCTCGCGACCGCGGACACCACCGACTCGAACAACTTGTTGTCCTGCCACGAGGTCGGGATCGGTTTCTCTAGCAGCTTGCGCGCGTCGTCGAGGAGTTTCTTCGCCTGCGTCGTTTCACCGAGTTTTGCGACGGCGAACGCGAAGAGTAGGTCCACCAGCGGGTGGTTCGCCTTGAGGTGCTCGTTTTTCTGAACCGCGGCACTGTCGTCGAGCCACTTGCGGATGGTGCCGTGAAGTTCCATCGACTTGTCGTGCGCAACGCGCATCCGCTCGGAGTCTTGCATCCCGGCGGTGCGCAGGAATATCGGTAGGTCACGCTCGGCCTGCAGCCCTTGATCGAGCAACCGCTTCAGGAGCCGGTCGCGGACGCGGGCGAGACCCAGAACATCGGACCCAGAGAGCTGCGCGAGCCTGAATCCCGCAAGCCACACCGCACGCACCGGAAGTGAACCATCATGCGTTTTGAGATAGGTTTGGATCGCAGGAAGCCGGGTGAAGAGCCACGACGGAACTGGGGTCTGCGCCGACAGCCAGAGGAACGCGGACACGACCGCGCGCGACTCGGCCAGACCCGTTCCCGCGTGATGGAGGAGCTTGTCGAACTCGTCGGCGCGGATCGTGGAACCGGCCAGCGGCAGTTCGCTGCGCACCCAACTCGCGAGCCAGTCGGCCGGCAGTGGGTCGGCGTCCCAGAGCGCGTCGAGCCAGCAGATCGCCGCGTCCATCGGCTTCTTCGCGCCAGCGTAGGCGGTCGCGAGTTCGGGCCAAAGCGCCTGCCGCTCTGGTGCGTCGAGCGAACCTTCGAGCGCCAAGAACTGCTGCTCCAGTTCCTTCGACCGGATCTCCCACTCGTTCGGCTTCTTGACCTCTTCGACGGGTGGCAGGAACTCGGCCGTCGTGGCCGGCTTCGTCGCGGCTGGCTTGTTTTTTGTCTGGGTCTTGGGCGCCGCGCCGCCTTTCGGCGCCTTCACGTCCTCGTCCTTCTCCTTGTCACCCTTGTCGGGCTTGTTCTTGGCGCCGCCCACGTCCTTGCAAACGAAGTGGTCGAAGTCGAATCGCGTGGCCTCGATCCACGCGGCGAGCGGTTGCTGTTCCGCTTCGATGACGTAATCGACCCAGTCTTCGAGTGAGCGGAATGCCGCGTCCGGCACGAACTCCGGTGTGAACCCGTTCTTGTCGTCGGGGTAGAGCCACACGACCTGATCCGCGTCGTCGGCGAGGAGTTTGCGAACCGCGTCGCGGCGAAGCGTGGGGTGCAGTCGCTTGCCGACGGGGAGGAACAAGTTCGGGAGTTTCCAGTACGGTTTGAATGCGAACGCGTTGTCCAGCACCAGCGGCGGCGGGGTGAGCTTCGACGGGCGCACGCGGAGGACCACCGTGCGCGCACCCTTCGTGTCAGTCGCGACCGCGAACATGAGCCGCTGGAGCAACTTCTCGTCGGAGTCACGGACGAGCGTATCGAGTTGTTCGACGGCGTTCTCGCGAAGCACCCACAGTTCGGCGGTTTCGCTCGCGCTGCCGCCTGTGAGCCTCAGCGGAACGGACATCTTCTTGGGCGATTTGGTCTCGGTCCAGCCGACCGGTGACGCCGGCAGCTTGAACTGCATGAGGTCGTACACGTCCTGGAACGGAGCCTCGTCCAAGTACAGCCACTCACGCGGCTCGCGAATAAGCAGGAGTTGCTTGTCCGCGACTCGAAGTTGTGAGGCGAGGGGCAGCGTGTGCCCGACTTCGACCCAGACGCGCGGCGCGCGTTCGAGGTATGCGCGAACGGTGCCCGTGGTGCTGGACGAACCCTTGTCGATCGCGCGCAGCAGGGTGTAGTACGGCGGGCCAATGACGCGGAGCAGGACTCGCTTGCTCTCGCCCTCACCATTCGCCGCGAACCACCTGAAGCCCTGCCGGTCGTTGCCCAGTCGGAGCATTTCCGCGGCGAGTGTTGCGAGGTCTTCCGCTTTCTCAAGTTCAAAGAGAACTGGCGCCTGATTCGAGATGGTCGGCGCGACGGCATCGCGTGTGACCGGCAACAATTGCGGCCAACAGGTGACTTCTTGCGGATCGTCGGAGGCGTGACGCTTCGAGCCTTTCACACCGATGCGGTCGAGGTTCTTTGTGACCGTGCGGGTGAGGTTCGCGGTTGGCTCGACGTAAATCTTGCCCTGGTCGTCGAAACTGACAGCCGCGGGCGCGAGGGTCATGTCGGCGGGAACGATGCCGGTGGTGAGGGCCAGGCGGATCGTGTCGAGGTCGGGGAACAGCAGGATCATTGGCTTTTACTGCGAAGGGGGCTGGGCTGAAAGTGGAATGCGCCACACCCACCCACTGCGGCGGGTGGGACAGTGTGACTACGATCCCTTGTTTCCTTGCTTCTGCCGTTCAGGTTCGTTGGGCTTGGTGACGGGGCCAGCGGGCTGCTCCTCGCTCTCGCGCTCGACGATAATTTCGTCGTTGTCGCCGAGCTTCCTGCCGAGAACTTTTTCGGCGAGCGCGCGGTGCATCTGCTCGTGCTCGATCGGCAACGCGTCGGGATCCGAGTCGAGTTTGATGATGATGTTCTGCTTGCCGGTGTTCGGGTCGCGTCGGAGCATGATGATCATTTCGGCCATGCGTAGTACCCTAAAGTCTGTGGTTGTCGCGTAGCCGCGACACGAAGAGGATCACGAAGGTTACGCGCTCCTCTTCGAGTCGCGGCTACGCGAGGGGCGTTACTCGTCCTTCTTCTTTGTGATCTTCTTGTCGACGCTGGTTGTGTCGGTGGTGGTCGTGGTGCCGGCGCCGCTGCCGAGTTTCACTTCTGGTCCCGGCGCTCCCACGTCCTTCGGGTACTTCTCTCGCAACTCCTCGATGATCTCGCGCGTCCGCTCGCCCTCGATCGTCTTCGATTTCATCAGTTCGTCGCGGATCTTGATGAGATCGACCTTGTGCTTCAGGAGAATCGCGGCGGCTTTCGCTTGTGCCTCCACGATGATCGTGTTCACCTGCCGGTCGATCGCTTCCGCCATCGAACCGGAGAGCACAACACGCTTCCCCTCGTGGTCGTGGAACGACCGCAACGGCGCCGCGAGGTTGCTCATGCCGCACACCTCGACAAGCATCTCCGCGAGGTCGGACGCGCGGTACAGGTCCGAGCCCGGACTGCCCATCCCGCTCGCGCCGGTGGACACGTCGCCGACCAGCAGGCGCTCAGCCTCGATACCGCCGTAGAGAACTGTGAGTATGTCGAGCATCTCGAGCCGGCTCATGCCGATGCGCTTTTTCTCGTGCTTGAACTGCGTGAAGAACGGTGCCCAGGGCATGTCGCTCTGGATCGTCACTTTTTCGGGCGGCGCGTGGTGTGGGCAGAAGATGGACACGAGAAAATGCCCGGCCTCGTGTGTCGCGACGATAGGCAAGTCCTTCTCGTGCAGTTCCACCTTCTCGTCGAACTCGGTCAGTGCTTTCTCGATCAACTTCGCGTCCGTAGCGCCCTTGATGTTCTCGCGCATCCGCAGCCGGGCCACGGACCGGCAGATGGCGTTCACGTGGTCGCCGCTGAACGCGGTGCCGGTCGGCGTCATGTATCGGTTGCCAGTGCGGTTGACCGCGTATTCCATCGCCTCTTCGTTGAACTGGAGTTTCATCTTCTTGTTGTAGATCTCGAAGATCGCCTTGCGATCGTCATCGTCGGGATACGGAATGTGAATGTGGAACTCGAACCGCCCGGGTCGGAGCAGGGCGGGATCAAGTGACTCCACGAAGTTGGTTGTGCCAACCACGAAGACGAGTTCGTCTTTGTGGAAGCCGTCCATTTCGGTGAGCAGTTGGTTCACCATCGAGTGTTCGACGCCGCTGCCGGTGTATGTGCCGCGGGCGGTGGCGAACGAGTCGAGTTCATCGAACACGATGATCGACGGCGCCGACTGTCGCGCCTTGTGGAAGATCTGGCGCAGGTTTTCTTCCGATTCACCGACCCACTTCGACTTCAGTTCCGGGCCGCTCACGATGGTGATCGCGGCGCCGATGCTGGCGGCAATGGCCTTCGCGAAGTACGTCTTCCCGGTACCGGGCGGCCCCCAGAAGATCATGCCGCGCGGGATCAGTTCTTCGAGGCGCGAAATCTCCTCCGCGTCGGTCGCGCGGTCGCGCTTCGAGAGCGTGTCGAGGATTTCGCTCTTGAGCTTCGACTTCACTTTCACGTAGCCGCCTATGTCCTTGTCGAGATCGACGGTCGGAATCTCCATGTTTCCGCTGAGCGTGGACTGGCGCACCTGGTGGTACGCGCGCTTAGGGTCGGCGGGGTAGTCCTCGCCTTCGAGGGTGGAGAGTAACCGGCGGAGGCGCACCGCGTTCACACCGGAGACGTACTTGTAGAGCTGCCACGGGGAGAAGTCCTTGCCGAACTTGCGGCTCTCCTTCTGGGTGATGAGGTGCCGCAACCGGTTCCGCGACGTGCCAAGGATGCTCAGCCAGTGCGGGAACAGGTTCTCGATGACCTTCGGCAGCGGGAACGACGGGTCTTTGAAGCCCAACCAAACCAGTTCCGGGTTCTCGTAGAGGAGCGGAATCACTTCGCGCGCCTCACCGGTCAACCCGCCCTGGCTGGTGGTGAGCAAGTCGAGGTGCGGCAGCACGACGACGCGGCGATCGGTGGCCCCGCGGACCGCGTCGCGCAACTGCGCGATCATGGTGCCGATAAGTCCCATCGGAATCGCGCCCTGCTGCGGGTCGCGTTGCCTACCGTCGAGGTAGATGCATTGCAACTTGGCCTGGCGCAGCCGGTCGCGCACGTTCATGAACAGGTACGGCGCGAGTTCCTTGTCGCACTCGATGAGTGTCGGCAGCCCGCGAATGAGCTTGCTGGCCACCTCCGCGAGTTCCGCGCTGTACGCTGATTCCACCGCCTCTACTGGGGTGAGTGCGGTGGGCAGGTCTTTTTCCGTGACGGTGATGCTCATGTGATCGTTGATCCATTCCCAGCCCGTCGCGCAAGCAAGGGCTTGAAACCTGAGGTGATCCAAAGCCCTTGCTTGCGCGTCGGGCTGGCAAGTGCCTTAGACTTCCACTTTGATTGTGAGCGAGCCGCTTTCGGCGTCTTCGCTGATCTCCTTGACGGTGCCCATCTGCTGCGCCTTCTGTTTGAGGGCGTCGCGGGTCACCTGGTTGACCACTTCGCTGATTTCGGGCTGCAGATCTTGCAGGTGCTTTTCGAGCGCCTCGGTGGCCTTGCCCTGGAGCCGCGATTGCTCCTGGTCGAACTTCTTGTCGAGGTCTTGCTTGAGTTGGTCCTTGACCTTTTCGCGGAGGTTCTTCTCGTTCGGCCCCACGTCGTTGAAGCCGGTGGCTTCGCGTTTCACTTCCTGGTTCACCGTCTCCTCGGCCTCGGCCTTGACCGACACTTCGCCGGAACATGGGTCGATCTTGACGGTCAGTTCGCCGTCCTTGCGGACCATCGTGCCGTCGTCCTGCTCCTCGAAACCGCGCTTCTTCAACTCCTCCTTGAGGAGGGTAGCCATGTCTTCGGGTGGGAGGATTTCGAGGATCTCGAGTTCCGTGCAGATCTCGTCCCCGGCCTTGAGGTTGCGGGTCTCAGATTCCTTCACGGTGATGCGGTACGCGCGGCTCATGTGTTCTCCTTGTAGGGTGGGGACTGCCCACCATTCGGTTAACGAAGAGGTGGGCATTGCCCACCCTACAATAGCATCGTTCGGAATCTCAGCCGGGGCTGCCTTCGGGGTTATCGCCCCCTTGCGTTCCGGCACCTGCGGGCGGTTGGCCGGTGATCGGTCCGCGGAGCGGTTCGAGCATCTCCACCGCTGCGCGGGCGCGAACGGCGACGCGATCGCCGTTCACTGCCTCCCAGTCGGCCTTCCACATCTGGCTTGCTTGGTAGTCGTCATCGAAGTACCCGACATAACGGGCACGCTCCTGCCAGGACTCAAGCGTTACCATCTGTCGCGGAAACGCGAGCGCAGCACGCTGCGTCTCCAGTCGGTCGGCGAGACGCGGCGGACCGCTGCCTTGAAGGCCACCAGTCCAGAACACCGGCGTCAGATCTGACTGGAGAACGGCGGCATTGGTTCGCAGCACGAACCGCGCGAGGTCCGTTCGTCGGGCAACTTCCGCGGCCTTCAAGAAGTCACGTAGCGCGACGAACTCCGCGTTGCCTTGCTGCCGCATCCGCTTCCAGTCGCCGAGTTGTCCCTTGTCGCGCTCCGACCGAATCCAGCGGTGTGTGAGGTACGTTTGCAGGCACTCTACGAGGACGGCGCGAAGCCCGGTACACAGCGGCGCGAAATCGGGCGATTGCGGCTTGGTCGTGTCGGGGTCGGCCGCGTCGTGCGGCGCGATCAGCCAGCAGAACGGGTTCCGCGCGAACACGTCCTTTCGGCGCAGGATCGCGAGCACATCCGGGTCGGATCGCATCGCGTCAAACGCAAGCGCGAAGAACAATTCGTCTGTCGGCGTGAGCGCCTTCGGGGCCGCGTCCCACGCTTGCTTCGTTTCGTGAACCTTTTCGGCAGTCAGCCAGAACAGGAAGTCGAGCACGGGTCGCGAGAACTCAAGAGTGCGCTCGTCGAGCGGGATCCGTGCCCAGACGCGTCCCACGTTCGGTGCGTTGTTCCGCAAGTACTTGTCGCTCCGCCAGCCGCCCGCGTGTGTGAGGAATAACACCATCGCCTTGCTGAGCGTGTCCTTCACCAAATCCACCGCGCCGTTGCTAATACAGTCCGGGCGGGTGGTCGCGGTGCGAACCAACTGCAGCCCCTGGTCGGCGGGAAAATGGCCAACCAGGAACCGCAGAATGCGGAGCAGGTTGTACTCGAACTTCGACACCTGCCGCGGGCCGTCCGGTTCCGGCGGTCGTGATGGTGCGGGCGCGGTACGCGTCATTTCGTGTCGGCCCCTTGAGCGGCACTCTTCGTCTCAGCGACAACGGGAAGTGGAACCGATTTCTTCCGCTTCCAGCCCTTCCACAAACCTACTGCATTCGCGGCCGGAAAGCCATTCACGCTGACCTCGCCCCCCACGACGCGAATCTCCAACGTGTTCCGCTGTCGCCATTGCTCGTCGAGAGAGTATCGCGGCGTCAAGAAGTGGATGCGCTGGTTCCGCGAACCGATCCACCGGCGCTCCGTGTCCGGTTGCTCGCGGACGTACGGCCCGTCGACGAGAATATCCGTCAAACCGATTAGCTCCGCCACATCGGGTTCGCCCTTCTCCTGCAACTCTTCGAGCGTGAACCCGGTGAAGGTCATCACGGACAAACCGAGTTCGCGTGCCGCCTTCGCGAGGCTGATCGCCGCAGTCGCATGAGCTGTCGGTTCGCCTCCCAAGAGCGTGATCCCTTCGATACCGCTTTCATCCCGCGCCTTCTGAATCCACTCAACCGTTTCACGAAGCGTCTTTGTTGTGCCGCCCTTGAATGCGAGGAACTCCGGGTTGCAACAACCAGGGCACCGCAGCGGGCACCCCTGGAACCAAAGCGCGAACCGCTTCCCCGGCCCTTCGGCCTCGGTGCAGGACACCACCTGCGCGATCTGCATCGTGAAGTCTACGGTCACGAATCCCCCTGTGCGAAGCCACAAGTGGCTTGCGATGCCGCATTATACCCGCGCCGCAACTCGCACAACCCCCGATTTGCCGTCTCCAGCTTCAATCTCAATTTCATAATCAATGAACTTCCGCACAGTTTCTACGTTGGTTGTCAGGTGCCGCGTGACTTCCGACGTTTTGTACTCGCTGGCGTCATCACTGAACGCGAGTGGAAGCAGTAGCTGATCCGCTGAATGCGGGTCTACGGGACACTTCGCGTCGCGGAACGCGATGGCCTCATCGGCTGCGTCATCGGCCACTACTTCCGAGGGCTTGCCGCGTTCACCCAGGCCGAAGAATAAGGGTGGTACTGGTGCCTGTCGGAAGATCACCGCCGCGACGCTGCCCGGGTTCGCGGCCTCCCACTCTTCCAGCGGGATGTGCGACTCGATGCCTTCCGACTTCAACCGCACCGAAAGACGTCGTGCCTGTTTACGCCCGACCGATTCCGGTAGCCCCGCGAACGCGCTGAACCCGCCCGCCGTGGTCAGTTCCGGGCACGTGAGCAGCGACAGCCCGTTCACGCGTGAACACGGATGGATGATCGCACGAATCTCGCCGCCGCCGCGTGGGTAGAAACCGGGTCGCGACATCTCCAGTTCAACTTTGATGCCGAGGCGTGCGAGGTACGCGGCCCAGGTTGTTTCGAGGAAGTGGTAGCACGGTGCGTGCGCGTTGTGTGTCCCGCCAGTAATCGTGACGTTGCTGGCGGCTTCGCCCCGGAGTGCGAGCGGGAGGTACACCGTGTGGAGCACCAGCGCCGTCGCTCCCGCAGTGCCAATCGAGAAGGTGTAATTGCCGGTCTTGACTGCGCCCGGCTCGAAGTAGAGCACCGACGACCCGACCGTCCCGCCCTTGTACTGCGCCCCGCTGATCGTACCCGCGGCGCGTACGCACATCAAATGTTGAGGCTGCAACCCCGGCTTGCTGCGGTTCGCGCGGATGTTGGTTAGTTTGAAGGGCCGTTGTGTGAGGATCGACATCGCGAGCGCCGACCGTAGGATCTGCCCACCGCCTTCGCCTTGCGATCCGTCAATTTCGATCATGCTAGCGCTCATGGCAACACGGACACCGGATGGACGGAAGCGGTTCAGACTTATTCGGCGCTGACAAGTACGCGAATCGGTCTGGGTCGAGGACGATGCTTGTACACGCCTGCATATACTCGACGTGAACTGGCTTCACTTCCCACGAGTCGTACATCGCGGCTTCCGGCTCTGTGCCGAAGAGTTCTTGTGACTCTTTGAGAGTCAGCGCGAGCTTGACTCGTCCTACAAACCTATCGGGGAAGATCTCGAAACATTCCAAGCGCCGTACAGCCGGCATCGCGACGGCCACGTCTTGGCCACCCGTTCGGAGAGTGATGGCGTTGGAAGGTACTGCCGACACGGTGCTCATGGGATCGCTGGCCGGGACGAAGTGGGCTGCGGTCACTTGCTGTTCAACTCGAAGACCACCGGGCCAGCGGACGGCACGTCTTGCGTCAGCGGCGTCAGGTCCAGGCGAGTGTACTTCTCCGGCACCTTCAGGCCCGACGATTTTGGGCGCGCCGCTGGTTTCGTCGGGTCGTCGAACGGTGTTGCGCCGCCCTCCACCGGGGGTTGGATGATGACCTTGTACTTCCCAGGAACCGCGCCGTCACCGGGGCTGTCCGTGGTCAGTCTGAACGTCCCGTCGGGCGCGACGGTTCCGAACGCCGCTTTGCTGCTGGGATCCTCCGGCTGGAACGTGACGACTGCCCCGGAAACCGGGTTGCCGTCAAGCTTCAGTACTCCCCTCACCGGGACGGGAGACTGTGCGGGCTTCTGACCGCACCCGGCCGCGAGCACAAATAGCAACAGCCCGCACACGCGGGAGAATAGTTGCACCATGTGAACCCCCAAGAAACGCAAGTTGGACTCCGGGTCGAACGACGATCAGGGGAGGGTGACCGGCTGATCATCGGCTCGGTGACCGAGGTACTGATACGTGCGGTGGTCGATCGATTCACTGATGAACCGGACCGATCCATCGACCAACGCGAAGTTCGCCCCACCGGAGTGGTTCGACTTGAACCCCCAGGTCACATGCCAGTTCGCCATACACCGGGCCGAGTTCCCAGACGTGCAGAGCGGCGCCCCAGTGGCGCAGGACGCGTTGAACGCGGCGGGGTTCCCAACGAGTGGTTCGATCTTGTAGTTGATCGGCTGGATCGTTTGCCCCTGCGTGATCGAGTTGTTCCCTTCCGGCCACCCGACGGCCGTGCCGAACCGCTGGAACTCGCAGAACTCCGGCAAGGTTTCGCCGATGAACAGCGTGTTCGACAGACCGTCGGTTACGTCCTTGATCCGGACCGTGAGGGCGCTCAGCTCGGCGGTCGCGGCGGTCCGGGCGAACATCCCCGGAAAGTCCCTCAGGCTGGTGACGCTTGTCCCCCAACTGTGGCTCGGCCCGTAACCCGGATACAAAATGGCGGCCGGCGGGGTGCCGCTCGTTTGCGGCACGGAAGTGCCATTGCAGTACTGCTGGAACGGGGACGGGCATCCAGTCGGCGGGTTGTTGCACTGTGGGCCGACGCTGGCAACGTAGTTGCAGTACCTCCCATTGGCCAAGTCGAACCCGTCGGATGGGCACCGGGTCAGATTCGTC
The DNA here is from genome assembly GCA_005772955.1 of Planctomycetia bacterium. Classification (GTDB taxonomy): domain Bacteria; phylum Planctomycetota; class Planctomycetia; order Gemmatales; family Gemmataceae; genus Gemmata. The sequence goes on along the minus strand of SXID01000034.1, from coordinate 700 downwards.
CGGGCTGGGAGGACGCCCGCGGTCACAGCGTTCGCGAAGGTGCCGGACGCGACGACGCGATCGTACAGCGCCTTGTCCTCGGTGTACCCGAGTGCCTGGAACAGCCAACTCGCGTTCGCGCCACCCGCGGCCAGCGTGCCACCCGCGTTGTTGCCCCGCGGGTAGTGCCCGTAGGCAGACTCGAAGGTGATGCAACCGAGGGAGATCTGTTTGAGGTTGTTCGGACACTTCATGCGCGCGGCGGCGGCGCGGACCTTCTGAACGGCGGGGAGAAGCAGGCCGATCAAGATGGCGATGATGGCGATCACCACCAACAACTCGATTAGCGTGAAGCCCCGCGACCGGTGAACGGGCCACTTGATCTGCGTGGACATGATAACTTTTCCTTCGACCTGCTGAATGAAAGGCGGTGCGTGGACGCACCGTCAGAGTCCGAAAGAACACGTGCGAAAGACGGAACAGATGCCGATTCCGAGACAGGAGAGTAACGTGAACGCGAACACAGGCCGTTCACGACGGCAAGTCTAACTCGCTGGCGAAACGCGTGCAAGAGCCGACGACCGACCCGCGTTACACGGGTCGCGTCAACGATCGTTAGTGACTTGGCTGACGGGCGCGAGCGAGCCAACTACTTGAGCCACTTTGCGACGTCGCGCGCGTGATACGTCAGGATCATGTCCGCTCCGGCGCGGCGGATGCT
>SXID01000263.1 GCA_005772955.1 Planctomycetia bacterium | reverse complement strand
TGATCGAATCGACGCCGAGGTCGGCTTCGAGATCAAGGTCGATGCTCAGCGCTTCCTTCGGGTAGCCGGTGCGATCGCTGACGAGGTCGAGCAACCGCGCAAGGAGCGTGTCGCGGTCGAGTGCGCCCCCCGTGGCCTTCTTCGCGACGGCGACTTCAGCCGGTGCAATCTTCGCGACTGCGTCGTGCTTGCCGTTCGTTTCGTGTTTCGCATGAACTGCGGGCGTGACCGGCGCCGCGGGCCGCGCGACAACCGGCGCCGCGATGCGGTTCACCGCAACCGGAGCGGGCGCGTGACCGTTCGTCGAGGCGTGCCCGTTGGTGTGCGGCACGAGCGCATACGGTGTGTGTCCGTTACCGTTGCCATTGGTGGACAGGGAGGTCCCGTTCGACGCGCCGAGGAAGCCGAGCATCACGCTCTTCTGCGTGTCAAGGAAGCGTGCCATCACTTCCTGGAACCGCATGATAACGGCCGCGGCGCCGTCGGGCGCGGGGTGATTCGCGTGGCCGTTGGTGGACGCAGCGGGAAGCGTGGAGTGGGTTTCAGTGTTGTGCATCATCGCTCGTGAAGAAGGAGAACCTACCCCCCCTGCCCTCCTCCCTGAAGGGAGGGGGGAGGAAGAAGCAGGAGCCGTCGCGCTCGACGGCGCGACGGACGCGGTGACGGTCCGAAGGTCTTTCTCCCCCTTCCCTTCAGGGAGGGGGGCAGGGGGGGTAGGTCTGCTTTGCTTCGTGCCTTCCGGCAACGCCTGACCGAGCAGCCGGGGTTCCGGGCCGTTGATTGGGCGGCTACGCACGCCATTGACGAGCCAGGTCGTCGGCGCGAGTTTCGGCTTGCCGGTGTCCGCGTTGAGCTTCGCCAGGTCGAACGCCTGAACCCCACGACCCGTGAAGAGTCTATCAAGGTTCGCCGACACGCCACCTGTGAGCAACTGAGCCAGGAGATGCGCGAGTTGCACGAGACCGGGCCGCGCCTTCGCGTCGGACGCGAGTGCAAGGTGCGGTTTGCCCGCGAGGATCTGCCCCGCGAGGCCTGTGAGAACCGCCTGCGGGCCGACTTCCACGAATACCCGCGCGCCGGCGTCGTGCATGGCGCGAACTTCGTCCGCGAACCGCACTGGCGAGACGAGGTGCTCGGCCAACTGCCTGGCGATCACGCTTCCATCGGCCGGGTGCGGCGCGGCACTTGTGTTCGAGTACACCGGCTTGCGCGGGCTGGTGAACACCGCCTTTGAAATCGCGTCGGCCAGTGCCGGCTTTGCGCCCGCGATCAGCGGTGAGTGGAACCCGCACGCGACAGCGATTCGCTGCGACCGGATGCCCGCCGCCTGCAGTTTCTCGGCCGCGAGTTTCACGCCATCTTCGGTGCCCGCGATCACGGTCTGTGTGGGCGAGTTGTGGTTCGCGATCCACACATCCGCGAGGCCCGCCAACACCGGGGCGATGGCTTCCGCGGTGTTGGCGGCCGCGATCATGCCGCCGGGCGCAGTGACCGCAGCCTCGCGAATTGCCCGGCCGCGATTGTACGACAGTCGCATCAGGTCGTCTTCGGAGAGTGCGCCAGCGGCCGCGAGCGCCGCGTACTCGCCGTAACTGTGGCCCGCGAAGAAGTCCGCTTCGACACCGAGGGCCGTGAGCAACCGGAACATGCCAAGACTTGTGGCCCCGATGCTCGACTGCGCGACCTCGGTACGGCGCAGTTCGTCGCGGTTCGTGGCCTCTTGTTCCGGCGTGAACGACGACGGTGGGTAGATGAACCGGCTCAGTGGCTTATCGAGGTCATCCGCGAGCGTAGTCTCAGCGCGGTCGAGTACGTCCCGCACTTCGGGAAACGCCATCGCGACCTGCGCGAGCATGTCCGGATACTGCGACCCCTGGCCGGGGAACAGAAACGCCACCTTCGCCGCTTCGGGCGTCGCGTTGAAGTAAATGCCACGCGGGTCGGTGTGCGTCCCGGTCGCCTTCGGCAGCGATTCGAGCGCCGCGTCGAGCTTCTCTTTCAAGTCTTCAAGCGAGGTCGCAACAACCGCGAGCGTGGCGTCCGCTCCCTTGCGGTCGCGGCTCGTTTGCCACACACTCGCGGCGAGGTCGGCGAGCGTGGGCTGCGCACCGGCAACGATCGCATCGCGAACTTGCTTCGCGCTGGTAAGGATTGCCGCGCGGTCTGCGCGGCGCCACACGAAGAGTTCCGTCGCCCACTGCCGAAGCCCGGTTGTCGGGCGGTTAAGGAAGTCGCCCGTGTACTCTTCGAGGACCGTGTGGAAGTTCGTGCCGCCGAAGCCGAACGCGCTCACGCCGGCGGTACGCGGGTAGTCGTGCCCGTGAACCCACGGCTTCGCTTCGGTATTCAGGTACAGCGGGCCACTGCCAAGATTCGCCTTCGGGTTCGGCGTCTCCACCAGCGTCGGCGGGAGCACCTTGTGGTGCAGCGAAAACGCGGCCTTGATAAGCCCCGCGAGGCCCGCGGCGCACTTGCTGTGCCCGATCATCGACTTCACGGAACCAATCGCGCACGACTGCGGAGGGCCGCCCGCGTCTCGCATCAGTTGGCCAATCGCACGTGCTTCGGTCTGGTCGCCGACCCCGGTGCCGGTGCCGTGCGCGTCCACGAGCGCGACGTTCGACGGGTTCACGCGAGCCTGTGCGTACGCACGGTGCAACGCGCGAAGTTGGCCTTCCGCTCGTGGTGCAGTCAGTCCCTTGTCGCGACCATCGCTCGAAGCGCCCACGCCCTTGATGACGGCGTAAATCCGGTCGCCGTCGCGTTCCGCGTCCGCGAGGCGCTTCAGCACCGCGACGCCCACACCTTCGGCGAGCGCGATGCCGTCCGCGTCCGCGTCGAACGGCCGACACCGCCCCTTCGGACTGAGAGCGTGCGTCTTCGAGAACGCGACGTAAGCGTAAGGCGTCTGGACCGCGTCTCCGCCCATCACGATGGCGACATCACTGGTGCCATCGTTCAGTTCGCGAACACCAGCGTAGAGAGCCGCGAGCGACGACCCGCACGCGGCGTCGATCGCCATGTTCGGGCCACCGAGGTTGAACCGGTTCGCCACTCGGCCCGCGGCGACGTTCAGCAGGATGCCGGGGAACGAGTCCTCTGTCCACTCCGGCAACATGCCCTCGCCAAGCGCGACGATCTCGCTCGACTTCACCGGCACGCCGGGGATCGAGTCGAGCAGCGGCATACACGCACGGAAGCCGTACGAGACGGACAGCGGCATTCCACCGCCGCCGACGCCGAGAATCGCGCACGTGCGCTCGCGGGCAAAAGGCCGGTCGAGATAGCCCGCGTCACCGATCGCCTGATTCACTGCTTCAAGGAGTAGCAATTGAAGCGGCTCGATGTTCGGGATGCTCTTCGGCGTGATGCCGTACTTGAGCGGGTCGAACGTGATGTCCGACATGAACCCGCCCCACTTTGAAACCATCTTGTCCTTGGCGCGGGGGTCCGGGTCGTAGTACGGTCGCCAGTCCCAGTGCGTCGGCGGTATCTCGATGACCGCGTTCGTCTTCGCGAGGATGTTCTCCCAGTACTGCCACAGCGAGCCGGACTTCGGGTAGAAGCACGACAGCCCGATGATGGCCACGTCGCACGGCGGCGGGGCCGGCAGTTCGGGGTTCTGCGGATTGGTTTCCGATTCGGGGAGAATGATGCTGTCGGTGACGTTCGCGTGCAGTTCGGCGATGGTCGTGACCTTGTCGCGGATTGCGGCGATCTGCCCGATCATGTACATGCCGCGCGAGAACTGCTCGTCGGCGCTAACAGGGTGAAGGCCATCGCCATTTTTCTCGCTTCCCTTCGGGGCGCGGCTAACAGCAGAGGAAGCCGAAGAACGATCTACGCCCTTGCTGGCAACGCGCAGGCGCCCGAGATTGATACGTTCGAGCGCGAGCCCAACTTCCAGCGGAGTCTTGCCCTCGGCCTTCAGTTTGCGCTTCTCGGCCTCGAACACTTCCGCGTAAGGGGTGGGGATGCAGCGGATCGCGTGCCCAGGACCGGTTTCGAGCAGCACGGTGTCGGCGCACGCGATGGCTTCTTGCTGAAAGCGTTCGGTGATCGCCCCGCCCTGCACTGCCTCTTTCGTGAACAAGTACGCAGTACCAAGCAGCACGCCGACGTTCACACCCTTTTCCGCGAGCGAAGCGCTCAGCGCCGCGATCATGTTCGCGGAGAGAGCGTCGTGGATGCCGCCCGCGAACACAACGTGCATGTCGTCGGCCGGCTTCCCGCCAATGTTCTCGATCAGCACCTCGATCATCGCTTCCCACAGCGCGAAGCTCGCACGCGGGCCGATGTGACCGCCGCACTCCTGCCCCTCGAAGATGAACCGACGCGAGCCGTCCTTCAGGAACATCTTGAGCAGGCCCGGCGATGGCACGTGCAAGTACGTCGGGATACCCTGTGCTTCGAGTTCGCGTGCCTGATCCGGCCTGCCCCCGGCAATGATCGCGAACGGCGGTTTGTGCGTGCGGATCGCTTCGAGTTGCTCGCTGCGAATCTCGTTGGGCACGAACCCAAGGATGCCAACGCCCCACGGCTTCTTCCCAAGTTTCCCCTTCGTTTCCGCGAGGAGCTTTTCGGTTTCCGCTTTGCGGAGTAACGCGAGCGCGAGGAAGGGCAGCGCCCCGCCCGCGGCGACCGAGTCCGCGAACGCGGCCGTGTCGCTGACCCTGGTCATCGGGCCTTGCAGAATCGGGTACTTCGTGCCGTGCGACTTCGCGAGCGGCGAATCGGGGCTGAGGTGTTTGAGCTTCTTGGCCGCTTCGAGTTGCTTTGCGACGCGGTCGCAGATCGCCTGCACCACGCCCGCGACGGTAATGCCCTTCGCGGCGAGCGGCGCCGCGTTCACGATGTCCTGACCCACCAACCAGACACCCGTGGCCGGGTCCGACGCGACGCGGGCGCAAACTGCCTCGCGCCAGGCGGTCAACTTCTCTTCGGGAGGAATGGCCGCGTGCTGAAGCCGCTCGTCTTCCTTCGCCAGTTCTTGCGCCCCAACGCAATCCGGTCGGGCGTAGATTCGATACGCTTCTCCCAGCCGTGATCCGAGAACGAGCGTTTCGCTGCCGTCCAGCCCCGCGATGCGTTTGCGGGCGCCGTCAGTGAGCGGCGTTTCACGCGTCAGCAGCACCTGCGAATCGAGCACGACGCCCCGCGCACCGCCCGCGACGCACGCGGTCGCGGTGTTCGCGCCGATCCCACCGCGGACCCAAAACGGAATTGTGATGCCGTTCCTGTCTGCGAACTGCCGCCACTTCTGGAGCAACACGAACGACGTGTCCGCTCCGACGCGGCCGCCGGCCTCGTGACCCTTCAGGACAATTCCGGTCACGCCGAACTCGACCGCCTTCGCGGCCTCGGCAACGCTGGTGGCTTCGCGCAACACTTCGGCGCCCGCGGTCTTCAGGTCGTGGACGCGGGTCGCGAGTGTGGGGTGGTCCGCACCCGCGAGGATCACGCAGGCGGGTTTGCACTGGTTGAGCAAGTCGAACAGATCGGCCGCGTTGGTGCGGAGTTGAACCCCGAATTTGTCGCCCGCGAAGCGTGCGAGTCGGGTGAGCGATTGGGACGCGCGAGTGCGGGAGCCAAACTCCAAGTCCAGCACACCCCACGCACCTGCTCGGCAGGCTGCGATGGCGAGCGATGGATCGGGGGCTCCCGCTGGAGTCAAAACAATGAGGTCGCGCGGTTCCATCACTCGCCTCTTGGGGCTGGACCTCCTGTCCCGGGGGGTGGGCGGTACGCCGGGTCACGCCCCGGCGCTAATGACGCAAGAGCCGGAGATCGGCCGCGCCTTCACCGTCAGTATCGGAAATCCAAGTCCGTTTGGCAAACTGGGCAGTGTGGAGACCTATGGCATAATGAGACTTAGTTCAAACCAGAATCCCGATTGATTGCCGTTGGCACACGTGTTTGTGGCGGGTTGTAGCGAGTTCATGTGTTGTGCCGGAATTGGGGTCATTCGGCAAGGGCGGTTGTGACGATAACACCGAATGTCAAAGATGACGATTCCACGGATCGGAAACAGGGACGGCCCATGCGCAGCATTCTCCTCGCTCTTTTCGCCATTCCGCTCGTGGCCGGGTGCAATAGCGACCGGTTCACGCTCCACACCTATTCAGACACGCGCATCGAGACCGATTCGCCACCTGTCAGCACGCACGCCGGACACGTCAAACCGGTCGTGGTGCAGTCCGGGCCGACCCGCGTCGCGATCATCGACGTGGACGGCCTCATTCTGAACACGCCGTTCGTCGGGCCGCTGTCGTGCGGTGAGAACCCGGTCGCGTTGTTCCGCGAGAAGCTCGATGCGGTCGCCCGCGACAAGTGCGTGAAGGCGGTCGTGCTCCGCATCAACAGTCCCGGGGGCGGTGTTGCGGCGTGTATTTCGATGCGCCACGACCTGGAACGGTTCAAAGCATGCACCAAGTTACCAGTCGTCGCCTGTCTGATGGACACCGCGGCCGGCGGCGCGTATTACCTGGCGTCGGGCGCGGACCAGATCGTCGCGGGTCCGGCCACCGTGACTGGCGGCGTCGGCGTGATCCTGAACCTGTTCAACCTGCGCGACCTGATGGCGCAGTTCAACGTGATCCCGCAGCCGATCAAGTCGGGCGAGTTCACCGACATCGGCACCAGCGCCCGCTCGCTGACCGAGGGCGAGAAACAACTGCTCCAGGCAATGGCCGACGAGTTCCACAAGCAAATCGTCACGGACATCAAGCGGGCACGCCCGACCGCGACCGACGCCACCACCTTCGACGGCCGCATCTTCACCGGTTCACAGGCGAAGGCGAAGGGGTTGGTGGACCACGTCGGCGACCTGGACGAGGCGCTGCAAGTCGCGGGGCAGATGGGTTGCCCCGGTCTCACGGCCCTGCCCGGCGTTGTGATGTACCGCCGCGGCAACGACCCGGCGCGCTCCATCTACGCGATCACCGCGAACGTGCCGCTGCAAGGGGCAGGGTTGTTCCCGAGCATGCCCGGACTCGACCGCGCGAAGATCCCCACGTTCCTCAGCCTGTGGCAACCCGAGCTCTCGATTGAGAAATTGGGAGGAAAGTAACGGCTGTATTCCGTGTTCCGCGTTCAGTTTTCAGGAATGATGATTGCACCGCCCAGTGAACATAGGCGAAATTGAAAGCCTGGGCGGAATTGAACACTGAACACTGAACGCGGTTATGTTCACCAACCAGCACCACCTCCGGCACCTGTTGCGCCCGCACCACTACACGTCCGACGTGCAGTACCGCGCCGAACTGAGGCATCTGTTTCAGCCCGCGTGGCACCCGCTCGCGGTGAAACGCGACCTCGCGAAGCCGGGCGACTTCCTCACGTTCGACCTGCTCGAAACGCCGATCATCATCCGCAACTTCGACGGTGAGTTACGCGCGTTCCTGAACGTCTGCCCGCACCGGCACAGCCGGCTCACGGACAAGCCGCGCGGCAACGCGGAGAAACTCCGCTGCCAGTACCACGGGTGGGAGTTCAACAAAGAGGGCGGCACCGGGAAGATCCCCGACGCGAAGGCGTTCCGCCCGTGGGATCGCGACAATGCCTGCTTGCGCCAGTTCCGCGTGGACACGTGCGGCGACCTCGTGTTCATCAACCTCAACGAAACGGGACCATCGCTCCGCGAGTGGCTCGATCCAGTGTGGAACGTGTGGCAGGACTACGGCGGCGCGTACCAGCACACGGCGACGTGGGAGAAAGACTTCCCGTGCAACTGGAAGGTGGTACTGGAGAACTCGCTAGAGTCGTACCACATCCCGGAAGTTCACCCGTACACATTCAAACAGTTCCCGCCAGAAGAGAACGCGTGGCACGAACTGACGGACCGGTTCACGTCGTTCAAGACGGTTTCGCCCCGCGGGTTCGCGACGGTCGCGGAAAACTGGATCGTGCGCCGATTGGGTGAGAAGGTGAGCAACGAGTACTGGCACCGGGTGTTGCACCCGCATGCGACCGGGAGTTCGCTCGACTCGTTCCGCATGATGCAGTGCGTGTTCCCGACCGGCCCGGCAACGTGCCGCTACCGGTGTATCTTCTTCACGCTCCGCGGACGCCGCGCCAACCCGATGGCGTGGGTGCTGTACCGCACGCTGCGGTCAATTGCGACGGCGATCGGCAAGAAGGTCTTCTCCGAAGACGGGTCGATTTACACGGGCGTGCAGCGTGGGATGGAGTGCAGTCCCCATCAGGGCGTGATTGGAACACGTGAGGAGCGTGTCTACCACTTTCAGAAGTACGTACTCGAACACAGTCGCGGGCCGCGGGAACTGTCGCAGGTGCCCGCGGAGGCGAACGACAACGGCGTCTGTGCGATGTAGCTGACGGCGCGAATCGGCCACATTCTGGCTCGAGTCAACGTTACCACCCCATACAGCAACCCACGCCGTTGGTTCCGCCGCCGAGCAGCGGCAGCACGCGACGCTCGAACGGTAGTTTCAAGTAGTCGGCGCGGTCGTACACCACCTTGCCGCGCAGGATTGTCTGCGTGACGTGGGTCGCGTGCTCGAACGGGTCGCCGTCGTACAGCACCAGGTCCGCGACCTTCCCCACTTCGATGCTCCCGTACTCTTTCTCGATGCCGAGCAAGTTCGCGGCGTTGATCGTGATGGCGCGTAACGCGCGTTCTTTGTCCATGCCCGCGGCGACGGCCATCGCGGCTTCGTGGCGCAGCACGCGTGTCTTCGGAACGTAGCCCTCGAACCCGGTGCAGATCGTGACCGGGATGCCCGCGGCGTCGAGCGCCGCCGCGTTCCCGGTGAACGAGTGAAGCGTTTCCATGCTCGATCCCGCGCGCTGCATGGTCGGGTGAACCACGACCGATACACCGGCCTTCTTCAGTTCGTCGGCCATCCGGTAGCCTTCGGTGCCGAGCGCGATCACCGGCTTCAACTTGAACTCAGATGCGATGCGCAGTGCGGTCTGAATGTCGTCCTTGCGGTGTGCGGCGAAATACACAGGAACCTTCCCCTCGAGCGCGGGAATGAGCGCCTCCAGCTTCGGATTCTTCGCCGCTTGCGGCTTAGCCCGATAAGCATCGGCATCTGCGAACGCCTTTCGCACAAGCGCCGCAACACCCATGCGCGAAGTCGGCGTTTTGCCTTTCGACGATTCGCCCAAGTTCACGACGAGCGCCCCAACGGGCGTAATCGCGGCCTGATCCACGGTAACGCCGTCGGCGCGGAACACGCCACCTCGCCCCGCGATCGCGTTCTGCCTACCCGGTGTGGAGTGAACGACCGTGGTGCCGTTCGCCTGAAGGAAGTCGATGAGCGGCTCGCGCGGGTTGAAGCCGTCGATCGCGCGCAGGTCGGACTGGTTGGGGTCGCTCGATTCGTCCTGATCCTGGTCCGCGGGGATGTTCCACGCGCCGCTCAGCCCGATCGAGCAGAACGTGTCGATCAACCCCGGCGTGACGTGCTTCGCCTTGTACACCGGCATGTTCTTGACTTGCGCCGACCCGACGAAGAGTACCTTACCGTCTTGAAGGACAATAACCCCCGCGACCGGCTTCTCTCCCGGAACGGCCGAGTGAATGTGATCCGCCTCGATTGCGATGGCCCCTTTCAACCCGTCGAAAACGCGAATCGGCCCACCAGCGACAAGAAGTCGAACTGTGTCCCTTCTGAACTCGTCCGGTAACTTCTCCCCCGCGGGCAGCGCGAAGCCGCCGGCTTGGTACGCTTGGTCCTTCTCCGCATCGAACACCTTCTTGCCGTCGATCCACGTCTGTTGTACTTGCGTGTACACGCTGAACGGGGCGCCGCTCAACACCACGAAATCCGCGTCCTTGCCGATGTTCAGCGAGCCTAAGCGGTGGTCGAGGTGCAGCAACTTCGCCGCGTTGATCGTGATGGCCTTCAGCGCCTCTGCTTCAGTCATGCCGCCGCGGACCGCGATCGCGCCCGTGCGGAGCATGAACCGCGATTCTGTCACGCTGTCGTCGGTGTTGATCGTCACCACCACGCCGGCCTTTTGCAGAATCGCCGCGTTCTCTTCGAGAAGGCCCATCGTCTCGGCCTTCCCGCCGGGGCTGTCCACGATCGTCAGCGACACCGGAATCTTCTTCTTCGCGAGCACGTCCGACACGCGATAGCCCTCGGTTGCGTGCTGAAGCACGATCTCGAAGCCGAACTCTTCACTGATGCGAATGGCGGTGAGCAGGTCGTCGGCGCGGTGGCAGTGGAAGTGAACCGTGCGCTTGCGTTCGAGAACTTCCACAAGCGGTTCGAGCGCCACGTCGCGGTCGGGCTTCGCGCCGCTGTCGATCTTCGCCTTGTACTCTTTCGCCTTCTGGAACGTCTCGCGCTGGAGCGCCGCGATCTTCATGCGCGTGAACGGCGCTTGCCCCTTCGACTTGCCGTAGCCTTTCGGGTTCTCACCGTTCGCCATCTTCAAGCCGCCGAGAATCTCGGTTTTGCCCGCGAGTCCGAGGATACGCATCTCCTCAATGCTCCGGCCGCGATACTTCACGTACACGGTTTGCCCGCCGATCACGTTGCCGGAACCGGGCATCACGTTCGCGGTGGTCACGCCGCCGGCGGTCGCCATGCGGATACCGGGATCGTCCGCGTTGAAGGAATCAATCGCTCGCACGCTCGGCTGAACCGGACCGCTCGACTCGCTGCCGTCGGAGTTCGCGGACACCCCCGGCCGGCTCCACACGCCGACGTGCGAGTGCGTGTCCACGAGGCCCGGAATGAGCACCGCACCCTTGAGGTCAATCACTTCCGCGCCTTTCGGGATCTTCACCTCGATCGATGGACCGAGTTCGACGATCTTGCCGCGTCGGATCACGAGAACCGCGTTCGGAATCGGCTTGTCGTCCACGGCGGTGTGAATGGTCGCGTTCGTGAACGCGGTGTACTTGTCGGCATCGGCTTTCGCATCGACGTTGGGCGAACGGGCATCAGCCCCCCGCGTCTCTACGCACATCGGAACAAACGGCAGTGACAGCGCAATGACAATTGGGGCAAGTGAAGCGAGCCGGCGCATACGGACCTCGGAGGGGGTTAGGCGGCAGAATCACCAACGCTACCCTGTTGCAAAGCCATGTGCTAGAGTTATCATCCCAGATGGAAGATCTGTCGCGCATCACGTCACGAACGCGACTTCATTCAGGCCGGAGGGCAACTCTCATGAGCTTCAAGATGCAGCGGGTTCATCTCTTCCACGCGGAGGTGGAAGACAAGCCAGGCGGCGCGGCGACGAAGTTGAAGAAGTTGGCCGAGGCCGGGGCGCACCTGGAATACGTGTACAGTCAACGGTCCGTGAACAAGCCGGGCATGGGCGACCTGTACGTGGCCCCGCTCCACGGCAACGGGGAACTGTCCGCGGCTCGCGCCGCGGGGCTGCACGAGGTCAGTGAACCAATCGTCATGCGCGTCGAGGGCGACGACAAGGCTGGGCTGGGCGGACGCGTCACGCAGGCGTGGGAGATGGCCGGCATCAACCTGCACGGTCTGGTGATGTCCGTCATCGGCGGGAAGTTCATCGGCTACGCGACCTTCGACACCATCGCGGACGCGAACCGGGCCGCTACAATCCTCGCGGAACTGGGGACGGCCTGAAGATGAAGGGGAGAAAGGGAAAAGGGGAGACTTTTTCCCTCTCTCCCCTTCTCTTTTCCCTTTCTCCCCCTCCTCTTTCCCTTCAGGCATTGCTCCCGCCGCGGGGGAAGCGGTAAAACAATCCCCACCCCTACCGCTTCCCTACCGAGGACGTCCCGGTGCCGGTCGTTACCTGTCCGAATTGCCCCACCAAACTGAAAGTACCCGATGGGGCCAAAGGCAACGTGAAGTGCCCCAAGTGCACCACCATCTTTCCCGTCGGCACGCCCACGCCCGCTGCCGCGTTCGAGGTGGTGGACGACTCGCCCCCGAGGCCCGCACCGGCATCGAAGCCCGCCGCGCCGCTCCCGAAGCCCTCGCCCGTGCAGGCCGCGTCCGCGGACGATCACGAGGACTTCGAAGTCATTGACGAGAAACCCAAGAAGAAGAAACGCGCGGCCGACGAGGACGACGACGAGGAAGACGAGAAGCCCAAGAAGAAGAAGAAGAAGAAGAAACGCGCGGCCGACGAGGACGACGACGAGGACTGGCGACCGCGGCCCGGGAGCAACAAGCGAGGGGCGTTCGCCAAAGGCAAAGTCGGAGCGTTGTTGCTCTCGATCTCTTGTTGGCTCAACTTGGGCGCGTTCGGGTTGCTCGCGCTGTACGTCCTGATCGCGTGGGTCGGGCTGATCGTCGCGACCAACTCGACGCCGTCGACTTCGTCCTCCCCACCCCCACCCCGGAGCGAGAGGAGTGGCGAGCGCGAAAGCGGGATCGACGGGGCCGCAATCCTCGACCTGATCGCCGTGCTGCCCGGATTGGCGGGGCTAGGGGCGTGGACGGTGGGTTTGGTGGGGTGCGGGTTCGCCATCGCCGGGCCGCCGCGGGCGAGGGGCATGGCGATCACAGCGACCGTGTTCGCCACCATCCACCTTGTTCTCCTCGGAATCACCTTCGACAACATGCAAGGCGGGATGGGCGAGGCACGCGGGCTACCGGGGGTGGGCAAACTCAACTGGATCGTGGTCGCGTCTATACTCCCGGCCAAGGACACATTCCTGCCAACGCTCATCTCCAAGTACACCCGGCCGATGCTGGAAAGCAGTTTCTACTTGGTGGCGCTGGCCGCGGCGATCTGTGAGTTGCTTCGGCTCGTGTTCATCCTTCAGACGCTCCGACTTACAGCGGATGCGGCCGGCGATGGATACGCGGCCGAGAAGGCCAACTTTAGTGCCAAACTGGTCTACCTGATCGCCGGCGTGGTGCCGCTTGTCGTACTGGTGATGCTGTTCGTCACCGGGTTGTTCAAGGGTTCTGGGAGGGCCCACACCGTCTTCCTGACAATGCTAGGGTTGTACGGCGCTTACGCGTTCATGATGCTCAACCCCGCGATGGCGGCGCTGCAAACCAAGACCGCGTGCGACCGCCGGTCCTGACCGTACCCACGAGGCACCCGCGTGCTGCTTACTTGTCCCAAGTGCCAGAGCGGACTTCAAGTGCCCGACGGCACCACCGCGATGGTGCGCTGTCCCGCGTGCAAGACGGTCTTCTCCGCGGCCGACGGCGCCGCGTCCGAGGAGGCCGAAGAAGAGGAACAAGAAGCGCCGAAGGCGAAGACTCGCAAGCCGGCACGCGAGGCCGACGAGGACGAAGACGACGAACCGCGCAAGAAGCGGGGCGCGAAAGGACAAGGTGCGAAGGAAGAGGGACCGAATAGCGCGAACCGTGACTTCGACCCTGAAACCGAGGAAGAAGCAAAACGGCGGAAGAAGAAGCGCCGCAAGCCGGGCGACGACTCGCTTAGCCCCGAAGAGAAGGCGGTCCGCCGCGCCGCGTTCCAGCGGGCCGCGTGGGGGTGCAAACTGATCTGGATCTCGTTCGCGCTGTTCATGCTGTCGATGGTGCTCATCATCATCTTCTTCTTCCAGGCCGCATTCACGGTTCCGCTGCCGCTCCTCATCACGCTCGCGGGCGTTCTCGGACTGATCAACTGGTTGCTTGCCGCGGTTGGTGTTGTGTTGTGTCTGACCGGTCCGCGTGCGCCGGGGCACTGGGGCTACGGCACCACCGCGTCCGTCGCGGTGGTCGTTCACTTCGTGTTCCTGTTGGCGCTAGTGTCCGGGGGCAAGGAGTCGTCCATCGGCAAGACCACCGACGAGGTTCACGGTTCGACCGGCAACGCCCGCTGGGGGCTGCTCCCCACCCGGCTCGACGCGACCATGTTCTATCTCACGTCCGCGATGTATCGCGACACTCAGGGCGCGACCCCGAAGGGGCCGATGGTGCTCTCCATGATTGCCGGCGTGCTGGAGATGACCCGTACGGTTTGCATCATGATGCTACTGTCGTGCATGGCGCGGGCTTCGCTGGACGAGGAACTGGCTCACAAGTGTACGCGAGCGGCCGGGATCGCGTCGGTCGGACCGGGTGCGATCGCGCTGCTCATCTTCGTGTTCATCGCGACCATGATCGAGACCAACGCCGGGATGAACATGTTCACCATGGTTCTGTTCGTGACGGTGAACATGAGCGCGTACGCCATCGTAAACGCGACGATCTTCCCTGCGTTCATGGCCGCACGTGAAGTCACCGATGCGTGCGAGGAACCGTTCCAGTCACTGATCCCGCAGTTGTAGCCCGCCCTCCTGGGCGGACGCTAGTAGTTCGTTGCGGCTCAAGGTAGGCAACTCGCTCCGCGAGTTGCGCTGATGTGACCCGCAATGCGCTCCGCTCCTCCCGGAGGTGTCACTCGCGGAGCGAGTGACCTACCTTGAACTGCAATGAACCACAGAGCAGGTTCAGGAATGGTGCAGCATCTGAACGAGCCGCGACCGCAAGGGAGTGGCTTACGTTTCCCGCTTCCTTGCGGTCGCGGCTCGTTCAGATGCTGACCGCAAGGGAGTGGCTTACGTTTCCCGCTTCCTTGCGGTCGCGGCTCGTTCAGATGCTGACCGCAAGGGAGTGGCTTACGTTTCCCGCTTCCTTGCGGTCGCGGCTCGTTCAGATGCTGACC
>SXID01000262.1 GCA_005772955.1 Planctomycetia bacterium | reverse complement strand
CGCTCAAGCCCGCGATCACGATCAAGAAGAGTTCCCGCCAGCCTTGAACAGGAATCGCATGATCCGCGCAGCGCTCCTCTCTCTTACCGCGATCTGCTGTAGCGCGACGGTGCGCGCTGCGGACCCGTCCGCGTTGGAGTTCTTTGAAAAGAGCGTGCGGCCGGTACTCGTCGAGAAGTGTCTATCGTGCCACGGGCCGGAGAAGCCGAAGAGCGGCTTGCGACTCGACACTCGCGACTCGCTCTTCAAGGGTGGCCAGAGCGGAGCGGCCGTCGTGGTCGGCAAGCCGAAGGATGGGCTTCTGCTGAAGGCGATATCGCACACCGACAAAGACCTGAAGATGCCGCCGTCGGGGAGGCTCTCCGACCGCGAAATCGCGGCACTCACAAAGTGGGTGGAACTCGGCGCACCGTGGCCGGACAGGCTGGTTCTCGCTTCGCCGAACGCTATCGCCCAAGCAGCGGCGAAACACTGGTCGTTTCTCCCAGTCAAACGCCCACCACTCCCCGTTAGCCGCGAGCCGAAGGGGAGCGGTCACCCCATCGACGCTTTCGTTCTTGCCAAGCTGAGTGAGAGGAAACTGTCATTGTCTCCACGCGCGGACAAACGCACACTCGTTCGGCGCGCTACCTTCGATCTGCACGGGCTTCCGCCGACACCGCGAGAGGTGGAAGCGTTCGTGAGAGACGAATCGCCCGACGCCTACGAAAAACTGATCGACCAGTTGCTCGCGTCCCCGCGATACGGCGAGCGGTGGGGCCGCCACTGGCTCGATGTCGCGCGCTACGCGGATAACAAGGGGTATGTGTTCTTCGAGGGGAAAGAGTACCCGTGGGCCTGGACGTATCGCGATTACGTGATCCGCGCGTTCAACGAGGACAAGCCGTTCGATCGCTTCGTGATGGAACAACTCGCGGCCGATTTGCTCGCCCGCAACGACGCGGAAGCGCAAGCCGCGCTTGGCTTCCTGACTGTCGGCGGGCACTACATGAACAACACGCACGACATCATCGACGACCGCATGGACGTGGTGACTCGCGGCTTGATGGGTCTCACGGTGACGTGCGCGAGGTGCCACGATCACAAGTTCGACCCGATCCCCGCAGCCGATTACTACTCGCTTTATGGCGTCCTCCGCAGTTCGGTTGAACCGACCGTGCCACCACTCGTCGGCGCGGCGTCAGCGGGGCTGGACTCGGTGGTCTACCGCGTCGCACTCCACCTCCTCGAAAAGCAACTCGTGGACTTCGTGACCGCGAAGCACACGGGCCTCGTGAACGGCGCTCGCGCTCGTGCCGGGGAGTATCTGCTTGCGGCACACGCGGCCCGCAATCAGCCGCCCGCGGACGACTTCATGCTGCTCGCGGACCCCGGCGACCTGAACCCCAGCATGATTACGCGCTGGCGGCAGTTTCTCACTGACACGAAAAAGCGTAGTCACCCTGCATTCCTCCACTGGCACGCGGTCGCGGAGTTGAGCGACGCGGAGTTCGCCGAGAAAGCGCCTGCGCTGCTGAAGGCTGTCGCCGGCGCGAACAAACTCGTGGCGAACGCATTCGTCACATCACCCAAGTCGATGAAGGAAGTCGCAGCTACGTATGGCGCGCTCCTCAACGACGTTGATAAGCGATGGAAGGCAGAAGAGGCGAAGCCGCACGCGTCGCTGAAAGACCCCGACGCCGAGGGACTTCGCAAGGTGCTCTATGGCCCCGATGCACCGGCCGACGCGCCGCTCACGCTCGACTGGGGCTTCCTCTCGCTGTTCCCGGATCGCGCGACGCAGGGCGAGTATCAGAAGCATCTGCGCGCACTCGAAACCTGGCTCGCGAAGGGTCCACCGCGAGCGATGGTCGTTCACGACGCACCGCGACCCTACGACCCTCGCGTGTTCGATCGCGGTCACCCCGGCCGGCCGGGCGAACCGGTGCCGCGACAGATGCCGAAGATCGCGAACCCCGCGCGCAAGCCCTTCGCGAGCCCCGGTAGCGGCCGGCTCGACCTCGCCCGCGGGATCGTGTCGAAGGACAACCCGCTGACGGCTCGCGTGTTCGTGAATCGCGTGTGGATGCACCACTTCGGCAAAGCACTCGTCGGCACACCGGGCGACTTCGGCCTTCGCGGCGACGCGCCGACACACCCGGAGTTGCTCGACTGGCTCGCGTCGGAGTTTGTCGAGAAGGGCTGGAAGGTGAAGCAACTCCACAAGCTCATCATGACCTCAGCCACCTACACCCAATCGAGCCTCGATCGCGCCGACGCAATCGCGATCGATTCTGAGAACCGGTTGCTGTGGAAGCAGAACCGGCGTCGGTTGGAGTTCGAGCCGCTACACGACGCGGTGCTCGCCGTGAGTGGTCAACTCGACCCGAAACTAGGTGGCCCCTCGGTGCGTCTCTTCGGCGCAAACAATCGCCGCGCGGTGTATGGCTACGTCGATCGCCTGGAGTTCCCATCGCTGCTCACCACGTTCGACGTGCCGAACCCGGCGGGCCTCACCCCGGAGCGCACGAACACGACCGTAGCCCCGCAGGCGCTGTTCCTGATGAACGGCCCATTCGCGCGTGCCAGTGCGAAGCAACTGGTGGCGCTGCCCGCGGTGCAGAAACTCACGGACGCGGGAGACCGGCTCGACTTGATCTACCTGACCGTCTACGGCCGCAAGCCGACCACTGACGAGAAGAAGTTGGCGCTGGCGTTCGTGGCGAAGGGCGCCGACCGCTGGGCCGACCTCGCCCACGCGCTGATGATGACCAACGAGTTCGCGTTCGTGGATTGATCTGGAGAAGGAATAACATGCTTCCGCTTTCACGCCGTGAGATGCTCGCTCGTTGCGGCACCGGCGTTGGCACCATCGCCCTCGCGGGTGTGTTCGCTGATGAAATGCCTCTCGCTCGCGCTGCGGGCTTGTCGCCTGACCCGCTCGCGCCAAAGAAGCCGCAGTTCGCGGGCAAGGCGAAGCACGTCGTTCACCTGTTCATGAACGGCGGGCCGTCGCAGGTCGATACCTTCGACCCGAAGCCGATGCTCGACAAATACCACGGCAAGCCCATCCCAACCGGCAACCTTCGCACCGAGCGCAAGACCGGCGCCGCGATGCGGTCGCCTTTCAGCTTCAAGAAGTACGGCAAGTCCGGCATCGAGGTGAGCGAGATCTTCGCCAGGACCGCGGCGCACATCGACGACATGTGCGTGATCCGTTCCATGTACGCCGACGTGCCGAATCACGAACCGTCGCTGCTGCTCATGAACTGCGGCGACGGCCGCCAACCGCGCCCAAGCCTCGGCAGTTGGGTGACCTACGGACTTGGCAGCGAGAACCGCAACCTGCCGGGGTTCGTCGTCATGTGCCCCGGCGGGTATCCCATTGTCACCACGCAGAACTGGCGCTCCGCGTTCTTACCGGGGGTCTATCAGGGCACATACATCGACAGCCAGCACACACAGGTCGATAAACTCATCGCACACATCCGCAACACCGATCTTTCTCTTGAGAAGCAACGCGAGCAACTTGACCTCGTCGCGGCGCTGAACGCGCGTCACCTCGCACAGCGTGGGGACGACGCCCAACTTGAAGCGCGCATCCGCACGTTCGAGTTGGCGTTCAGGATGCAGTCCGAAGCGGCCGACGTGTTCGACCTGAGCCGCGAGACGAAGAAGATTCGCGACTTCTACGGCGACACCACCATCGGCCGGCAACTGCTCCTCACGCGGCGCCTCATCGAACGCGGCGTGCGCGTGGTGCAACTTTGGAGCGGTGCCGGGCAACCGTGGGACAACCACGACGGTCTCGCGGCGAACCACAAGAAGCTCGCGGAGCAGTGGGACCAGCCCATCGCGGCGTTCCTCGGCGACCTGAAGCAACGCGGGTTGTTCGATTCGACGCTGGTTCAATGGGGCGGCGAGTTCGGGCGCACGCCGGTCGCGGAGTTGCCCGCGCTCAACGGGCGCGACCACAACCATTACGGCTTCACGTGCTGGCTCGCGGGCGGCGGCGTGAAGGGCGGACAAGTGATCGGCGCGACGGATGACTTCGGGTTCGCTGCAGCCGAAAACAAGGTGCATGTTCACGATCTGCACGCTACGATGCTGCACTTACTCGGCTTCGATCACGAGAAGCTGACGTACCGCTACGCGGGCCGCGACTTCCGGCTGACCGATGTGCACGGCAAGGTTGTGAAGGAGATGATCGCGTGACTGCTTCGCCCATCCGTTCTACTGTCGATTTCGACAAGCCGGGCAAGCAGTACGGGCACCTGTACGTGCCGTACTCGCACAACCTCGGCGGGTGGGCGAACCTCATGCTGCCGGTCACGGTGATCGGTCGTGGCACCGGCCCCACCGCGCTCGTGATGGCTGGCAATCATGGCGACGAATACCCCGGTCAGATCGCGATCATGCGATTGCTTCGCGAACTCACACCCGAGCAAGTGAGCGGCCGACTGATCCTCATTCCGACGCTCACAATGCCCGCGGCGAAGGCCTCAACGCGACTCTCACCGCTCGACGGCAAGAACTTCAACCGCACGTTCCCCGGTAGTCCGACGGGCTCGCCGTGCGAAATGGTCGCGCATTACCTCTCCACGGAATTGTTCCCGCGCGCCGACATCGTCATCGATCTTCACACCGGCGGGCGCAGCATGGACTTCGAGCCGTGCGCCCACATGCACTTGGTCCCAAAAGGTGCGCAGCGCGACCAAATGCTCGCGGGCACCGAGGCGTGGAACACCGACTTCTGCTTCCTGTACGCGGACATCGCGGGCACCGGGTTGCTCCCGGTCGAAGCGGAGAGCCAGGGCAAGACGGTCATCACCACCGAGATGGGCGGCAGCGAGAACGTGACCGCGCTCGTCCACGCGGAAACGCAGATGGGTCTGCGAAACGTACTCATGCACTTCGGATTGCTCCCCGGCAAAGCGGTCACGCGTGCATCGCTCGGCCTCGACCCGACGCGCTGGGTTCAGGCGCTCAACTGGGAAGACTACCGGTTTGCGCCGGAGTCGGGCGTGTACGAGAACCTCGTTCCGCTCGGCGAGGAAGTGGACGCGGACCAGCCGGTCGGCGCGATTCACTTCCTCGAACGCCCGGACCGCGAACCCCTGTACGTTGTCGCGAACTCCGCGGGAGTACTCATCGCCACACGCGCGCCTTCGATCGTGGCGCAAGGAGATTGCGTCGCGTGCATCGCTCACGACGTTGACCCACGGAAACTGCAATGAAGATCACGCAAGTTGTGTGTCAGATTCTGCGCATCCCGAACATCATCGCGAAGACCGCGAGCAGCCAGGATTCCGTACTGGTCCGCATCCGCACCGATGACGGCCTTGAAGGGGTGGGTGAAGCGGACTCGTCGCCGGAAGTTGTCAAAGCCATCATCGACGCGCCGTTTAGCCACAACATCGCGTGCGGATTGCGGCAACTTCTGGTAGGTGAGAACCCGCTCGATCACGAGCGGTTGTGGCAACAGATGTATCGCAAGACGATGTACTTCGGGCGCAAGGCGGTCGGCATCACCGCGATGGCCGCAGTCGATATGGCGCTGTGGGACTTGAAGGGGAAGGCGTTCGGCCAACCGATACACCGGTTGCTCGGCGGCAAGCAGCACGACCGCGTTCGCGGATACGCGTCCATCCTCTTCGGTCGAGACGGGAAGGAAACCGCGGACATCGCGAGCAAGTGGGTGAATGCGGGCTACACCGCGGTGAAGTTCGGATGGGAGCCGATGGGCACGTCCGAAGCCGTGGACATCGACCTCGTGAAAGGCGCACGCGAAGGGTTGGGCAAGAACACGCTGCTCATCGACGCTGGCTGCGTCTACGACGCGCGAACCGCATTGCGGCGCGCGCACGCATTCGCGGAGTACACACCGGAGTGGTTCGAGGAACCGCTGCGCGAGGATGACATCGACGGTTACGTGTGGCTACGCGACCGCTCGCCGATACCGATCGCGGCCGGGGAAGGGGAGTGCGGGCGCGAATCGTTCCGCCCGTTCATCGACCGTCAGGCGCTCGATGTTTATCAGGTGGATATCTCACGCTGCGGCTTCACGGACGCGGCGTACATCCGTGCCCGGGTGGAGGAGATCGGCGCCAGGTTGTGCAACCACTGCTACACCAGCCCGCTCACGGTCGCCGCGAGCATCCACTGGCTTTCGACGTGTCGGGATGCGTTCGTGTTCGAGGATTGCGTCGAAGATTCGCCGCTGCGCCACGACTTGACGCACGAGAAGATTCAGTCCGTGAACGGTTGGATGGAAGTGCCCGACCGCCCCGGCCTGGGCGTGACATTGGACGAGAAGTTCGTGCAGAAGTACCTCGTAGCCGAGAGCAAGTAGACGTTAACTCACTCACCAGCCCGCAGCGCAAGCAGGGGCTATCGCACTCGCCCTTTCTTGCGCTGCGGGCTGGTGATGTGATGGAGTGCATCATGAGTCGCGCGAAGACGGAATACCGCTACGAGAAGCTGACGTGGCCCGAGATCAACGACGCGGTTGATTTAGGCAAGGTGTGTATCGTGCCGTGCGGCGCGGTGGAGCAGCACGGCCACCACCTGCCGCTCGACGTGGACCTCGTGTGCCCATGCGGGATCGCGAACGGCACCGGGCGCGAGATACCGGACAAGATGCTCGTGCTTCCCGTGGTCGCCTACGGCTACACCGGGCACGTGATGGACTTCCCCGGCACGATCAACACCGACTTCGAACACTTCATGCATCACGTGTTGGATATCACGAAGTCGCTCGCGTACCACGGCTTCAAGAAGATCATCCTGCTGAACGGCCATGGCTCGAACATGCCGAACCTCGATCTCGTCGCCCGCCGCACGAACCTGGAAACGGACGCGGAGTGCAGCTTGGTCGCGTGGTGGAACCTGCTCACCGTGGACAAGACGTTCATGCCGAAGTGGCGACAGAGCAAGTTCCCTGGCGGCTGCTCGCATGCGTGTGAACTTGAGACGAGCCTCTATCTCTATCTCGATGGCGACAATGTGAGGAAAGACTTGATCAAGAGCGGCACGATCAGTTTCAACAACGACGACAGCCCGTTCAACTGGGTCGATCTGTTCGGCGCGGGTCCGGCGACGACAGTCTCGTGGACGAGCAGTTACTCCGACACCGGCGTGCTGGGCGACGCGGAACTCGCGACCGCAGAGAAGGGCGGGCAAGTCTACGAGGAAGCGGTGAAGCAACTCGGGCGCTACATCACATGGTGGAAGGAGCGCCCGAAGGACGTGCGCAAGGACCGTCACCGCAATCCGCCGACGATGCCGATCCCATGGGGTCAGCGCCCGCTGGGAGGATAGAAGAGTATTCACCGCAGAGAACGCGGAGATCGCAGAGGGAACAATTACTTTCTCGGCATCCTCCGCGTTCTCTGCGGTGAATACGCTAGGAGGCAACGCATGAAGATTGCGGACGTTCGACTCACAGGATTAACCGGCGGCACGGTCGAGGGCGGCTGGGCGGAAGAACTCACGCCCGAAGACAACGTGCATACTGTCGTTGAGGTTCTCACCGACGACGGCCTGGTCGGTGTCGGCAGCACGTTCACAAGCAGCCATCTCGCCGGCGCTTCGATGAAGTTGCTGAAGCCGTTCCTTATCGGTGAACGCGCCGACGAGCCGGCGCGTGTGAGCGAGAAGTTGCGGCAGAACACGTTCTGGCAGGGTCGCGGTGGGAGCGTCGAACATGCCATCAGCGGTATCGACATCGCGCTCTGGGATCTGTTCGGCAAGATCACGAACCAACCGGTTTCGCGACTGCTCGGCGGCAACTACCGCTCGAAGATCAAGCCTTACGGCTCGCTGTTGTTCGATGAGGTGGACCCGCTGCGCGAGAAGTTGAAGGCCGCGGTCGCACGCGGGTTCCGCGCGATCAAGCTCGGCTGGAAGCCGTTCGGCCGGCGCGATGCGAAGACCGATGAGCAGCTCATCAGCACCGCACGCGAAACGGTCGGGGCGGGCGTGGAACTCATGGTCGATGCCGGTGGGAGCGACGCGTACTGGCCGCACGGCTACAAGTGGGCGCTGCGCACCGCGCAGATGCTCGCGAACTACGACGTCGTCTGGTTTGAAGAGGCGCTGCCGCCGGACGACCTAGCCGGGTTCGCGGAACTTCGGCGGCACGCACCGTTACCGATCGCGACCGGCGAAGTGTTCACGCGGCGCCAGAGCTTCCGGCCGCTGTTCGAGCAACAGTGCGCCGATATCGTTCAACCAGACTGCACGAAATGCGGAGGACTGACCGAGGCGTGGCGAATCGCGTGGATGGCTTACGAACACAACGTGCAGTGGGTGCCGCACGGTTGGAACACCGCGATCGGACTGGCAGCGGACCTGCAACTCTCCGCCGCGATGCCGGTCGCGCGGTACGTCGAGTTCCTCACGCCGTCGCCCTATGTGGACGAGCTAATCACGAAGCCGTTCAAGCCGGACGCGGACGGGTTCCTCACGATCCCCGACACGCCCGGTCTTGGCATCGAGTTGAACCGCGACGCGCTCAAACGGTTCGGCGTTGCGTGACCGTGATCACAGTTTCATCAGCATCCCCGCGATGGCCGCGTTGATGAGCGTGGCGAGGAAGCCGATGAACAGCGCCTTCAGACCGAGTTTTGCGAGGTCCGCGCGCCGCCCCGGCGCCATCGCGCCGATTCCCCCGAGTTGGATGCCGACCGACGCGAAGTTCGCGAACCCCGTGAGCGCGTACACCACCAGCATCTTCGACCGTTCCTGGAGAATCACGGAGCCGGTCGTGTTCCACTCTTTGTATTTCAGGTACGCGACGTGCTCATTCGCTGCGAGTTTCAGGCCGAGCAAGTTGCCAACCTTGTCGCAGTCATCGAGCGGAACGCCGAGCAGGAACGCGACCGGGGCGAACACACGGCCGAAGATCCTGTCGAGCGTCAGGCCAGGTGAGATGCTGCCCAGGATGATGTCGAACAGCGCGATGAACGCGATGAACGCGATCAGCATCGCGGCGACGTTGATCGCGAGTAGCACGCCGTCCTTCACCCCGGCCGCGGCCGCGTCGATCACGTTGACGTAGGGCGTTTCGACGGTGATCGGCGTCTCGCCCGTGGTCACCGGTTTCCCGGCCTCGGGGTAGATCAGCTTTGTGAGGTAGAGGCTACACGGGCAGGCCATCACGCACGTGCAGAGAATCGACACTTTGTCCGCGCCGTAGCTGATGTAAACTGCCATCATCCCGCCGGAGATGTGCGCCATTCCGCTGCCCATCAGCGCGAGCAGTTCCGACTTCGTCATCTTCGGCACGAACGGTTTCACGATGAGCGGTGCTTCAGTCTGCCCCATGAACACGTTCGCGGAGACGGACAGCGTTTCCGCGCCGCTGGTGCCCATCAGGTACATCATCGCCCGCGCCATGATACGCACGAAGAACTGCAGTACACCGAGGTAGTACAGCACGCTGAAGAACGACGACACGAAGATGATTGGCGGCAGCGCCTTGAACGCGAACACGAACCCGGACGGCCCGTTCACTTTCGAGAGAGAGCCGAACACGAAGTCCGCGCCCTTGTCCGACGCCGTGATGAGCGCCTCAATCCCGTCCCCGATCCACCGGAACACCGTCTGCACCTGCGGTGAGTACATGACGAGTACGGCGAGTACGAACTGGAGTCCGATGCCCCACATCAGCGTTTTGCGGCTGACCGATTGAAGGCTGTTCGAGAAGAACGCCGCGAGTCCGAGGAAGAACACAACGCCGCACCCAGCCTGCACGCGGTACGCGATGCGGGGTTCGTTCGCGAGTGCCGCGCTGCCCAAGTACGCCACCACGCCGACGAGAGCTACCGCACCGAGGATGAGGAGTCGCCATTTCCACGGGGTTGGCGGCAGCGAGACCTCAAGTGGTGCGGTGTCCGCGGTTGTTGGGTCGATGGGGGTCGTGGTTGCAGACGCGATCATGTGGCGAATGCCTTTGATCTGGGGGGTTAGCCGCAAGCCGCGGGCGAGTGCCTCAGCAACACAGCGCAGAATGCGCTCGCGCTGTGTTGCTGACGCGCTCGCCCGCGGCTTGCGGCTAACAGTTACAACAAGAACTTACTGGCCGAACAAATCCTTCAGGATAGTGTCGTCATCCTTTGGCAGTGCCCACAGGTTGAGCGTGAATGCGGCTCTCTGGTCGGTCTTCGACTCGGGGAACTTCAACACCGCGAGCCAGCCTCCGCTCCGCGTCTTCACGAATCGCCATGTGCTTCCCGCAGGCGCGCCGGCAGCTTCGATCAGCGTCGCGCGGTCGGTGTCGCCTGGCAGCACGACACGCGCGGTCGCGGGCGCGGTGACCTCTTCTGCTTTCAGGTCGAGCTTGATCGGCTTTCCGGCCACGTCGAAGAGACGCGCTTCCTTGTTGGTGGAACCCGCGAGGAACCACGCCTGATAGTTACCGGGAATCGCGACCTCAAACTTGCGCCCCAAGCCGGTCGGGAGCAACCCCTTCAGGGGGAATGGCGTCTCCGCGACCGCGAGCTCTGGTCCCTTGAACGTCTCATCGAGCCGGTAGCGGAACGTTGGCTTGCCGTCCTTGTCGAGACTGTAGCCGTCGAATTTGACCGCCATCGGGCCGTCGTAGATGCGGGCCGGTTCGAGCGGTAAGGGGAGACCGAACGCGGGGTTGTTCGCGCGTGCCAGGAAGTCCGGCGGCTCGGCGCCAGACTTCGTCAGCCCCCACGGGTGACCGGGCGCGGCGGTCCAGAACTTCTGTCCGAGCAACTTCGCCGGGTTGCCGCCGCGATTGTTCCACACGGGTGTTGCGTCAAGAAAGTTCCCGCTCCACGCGTACGCGGTGCGGCACTGGTCCGCGCTGAACGCGATCGACACGTAACCCGGATAGCCGACCGCGATGCCCTTGCTCCCCGCATCCGGCATGAACGTGCGCAACACTTCTGGCCGGTCTTTCACCGCGATCACCAGTCCCTTCGGCGGTTCAAGGCCGTCGGGCAGCGGAAACCCCGGCCCTGGACCGAGCGCGAGGTAGGCCCACATCGCTTCGGCTTGCAGGTGCGGGCTTCCGTTGAACGCGGTCGAGAGCGTTGATTTGCCGTCCACGAACGCTTGCGGCATTCGTGTGCCTGGCGCCATTCGAAGGGGCTGGCTCAACCATCGCTCGTACCACTCGTAGCGCACGCGTTGGTTGATCGTTGCGAGTTCGGGTCCGCGTGTGCCGGTGTTCGCGACGCCGCCGATGTCATGGCAGGAGATGCATCCCAGACCGCCCTTGCCAACGATGTTGCGCCCTGCGGCGATTTTCGCGGCGGTACGCTCGACAACGTGAACCTGATCGTCGGTCACCGTTCCCTCGAGCGACGCGATGGCTTCGGGCAGGAACCCGACGTTTGGCTCGCCGTATTGCGGCATCCGTAACTGCATCCACGGGCGGGCACGGCCGCTCTGCGTGAGTACCGACTTTAGCCAACTCGTGCGTGTCTTGTGGCCGACACCGGTGAGTACGGGCGGCCGCACGTCGTCCGCGTTCTCGACTTTTTCGAGCAGCCGCATCTGGTCCGCGAGTTCGGTTGGGATGCCGCCTTCGCCATCGCGTGTGTGGCAGTTGAGGCAGTTGAACCGCCGCAACGCGACCCGCGCCTGATACGCTGGCGCAGATGAGCCAGCCCCGGTGAGGCCGTCCTTCACGAACGCGAGCAGCGCCTCGCGTTCGGCAGGCACCAGCGGATAGCGGGCCACTCTTGCCGCGTCGGGGCGCACGTCGAGACAGCCCTTTTCACCGGCCTTCTTGATGTCGGCCAACTGCGGGAACGCGTCTAGCGGTTGACGCGCTTTCCCGCCCACTTCGATGGTGTGGCAGTTGATGCAACCTTTTACGTCGGAGAGCGTGCGGCCGACAGCGAGCCACTGCTTGTCCGCGGCGAGTTTCTCCAGCGCCGCGATCTCGTCGCGGGCCTTCAAGCCGTAGTGTTCCTCGTACACTTTCTTGCCGATTTCGAGCGCGGTCATCCTCGGAACAGGAACCTTGTCCGGCGTCACGTGTTCGTCGGGGACGCGGCACAGAAAGATCGCGATGTCGGTGGCTTCGGAGGCGCTCAGGTTCAGGTTCGGCATGCGGCCGTGCGGGTTCGACTTCAGCGGGTTCTGAAGGTACGCCGCGAGAGTCTCCGGGCGGAACTTTCCGCCGAGACCGCCGAGGCTGTACTTCGGGGTAGGGCCGCTCAGCGTGCCGACACCGTACACGTAATCGGTCGGCGCGAGCGGTTCTTTCTCCTCGTCGTCGTCCTTCTTCTTCTTGGGCAGCGGGTCCGAATGGCACGCGGCGCACCCGGTCACGCTGTACAGTACACGTCCGCGGTCCATGCTTTGCTTGATGTTGTTGGGCGGAACGGTAGGCAGTTTGTAGACGTCGAGCGGCTTCCCAGAAAGCGAGACGAGGTACTGCGTGACCGCGTAGCGCTCGGCGGCGCCTGCTTCGTCGTTCCCGAATGTGCGCGGCATGGTGGTGTGTGCCCGGAGCTTCGAGGGGTCATCGAGCCAGGTGTAGATCCAGCCTGGGTACGCGCGCTTCGCGATGTCGGTCAGGTTCGGTGCGCCGTGTTCGACGAGGGTCTTCGCCATTCGATCGTTGGCGCCTGGGCGGTGGCACTTCACGCACGCGAGTTCCTCAAACTTGAACCTGCCGTGGGCGAGCGCGTTGTCGGTCGCGAACTCCTTCGGTCGATCCTTCGCGAGGTGGCCGAAGAACTGCGCCGGCACCGGTTCCTTGATGAAACTCGCCCCCTGCCAAAAGAGTTCGACACGCGATCCGGCGTCGCTCATCACGCGTGTGAACGTCGCTTCGAAGGTTTCCACGCCGCCCTCGAACGTGTTCTCCGGCCCGGTTTTGTTGACGACCGGTTCGCCGGACGAGTTCGCATCGAGTACCTCCTTGCCGCCGACTTTCACGACGAGTCGCCCGCCGCGCACGGTGCTTGAGAACGTGTACGACCCGCGGCGCGCGATGTTGATGTGCCCCTTCCACGTCATTAGACCACCAGTTTCGAGCGCCGGGTGCGTGGTTTCGGCCTTTGACGCGAGCGTGAGCGCGACCGTTGGCTCCAGTCGCGTCACTGAGGGCGATTTGGCGCCGTCTTTCACGTCGCTGTACGTCGCGACGAGACCGGGTTTCAGGTCGGCCGGTTCGACCGCACGTGCTGCCGTCGTCAGAGAGAGCGTGGCGAGCGCGAGGAGGAAGTAGCGGTATCGCATTGGGGTGGTAGGCTTCAGTTAGGTAGGGTAGTGCGAATAGTTGATTATCCCGATGATGGTGGCACTCGCAAGTGGAATCAGCTAGTTTAGCTGCCCCTCAAAAGCGAGCGAAGGAGCCATCATGTTCGACCTGTCCGCCGTTCAAGCCGCGATTCGTGAAGCTGGTTTCGACGGCTGGCTGCTGTACGATTTCCGCGGCATCAACGTGCTCGCGCAGCGCGTCGCGGACGTAAACCCGAAGCTATCGCGGCGGTGGTTCTACTTCGTCCCCGCCAACGGCGAACCGAAGAAGCTGGTTCACGCCATCGAACCGTCGTCGCTCGATCACTTACCCGGCGCGAACAAGACCGTGTACCGCAGGTGGCAAGACCTCGAAGCCGGCGTTGGGTCGCTCGTCAGCGGGGCGAAGCGCGTCGCGATGGAGTACAGCGAGCGTAACGCGAACCCGTACATCGGCCGCGTGGATGCGGGCACCATCGAACTCGTGAAGTCGTTCGGATGCGCGGTTGTTGGGTCAGGCGACCTCATTCAGCAATTCGAGGCGGTGTGGGACGCGGACCAGGAGAAGTCGCACTTCGAGGCCGCGAAGTTGTGCCGCGACGCTTACGACGTGGCCTTCAAGTTCATCGCGGATGAGATCAAGGCGAAGGGATCGGTCCTGGAAACCGTAGTACAGGCACGCATCATGAAACACTTTGCGGATAGCGGAATGACGACCTACAGCCCGCCGATCGTGGGCGTCGGCCCGCACAGTGGCGACCCGCACTTCGACACCGCAGTCGCGACCGACACGCCGATTCAGAAGGGGTCGTTCGTGCTCATCGACCTGTGGGCGAAGATGGTCCGCCCGCGAGCGGTGTACGCGGATTACACCCGCGTCGCGTATGTCGGCGACAGCGTGCCGGAGCAGTACACGAAGGTGTTCAACATCGTGGCCGCGGCCCGCGACGCGGGCATCAAGAAGGTGAAGGACACGTTCGCGGCCGGCAAGCCGTTACTCGGTTGGGAAGTGGACAACGCGACCCGTGCGGTAATCGAGAACGCGGGGTACGGCGATCACTACACGCATCGCACCGGGCACAACATCGGGCAGGAGGTTCACGGCAATGGCGCGCACATTGACGGGCTAGAGACGCGTGAGGATCGTCGCATCATTCCGCGTACGTGCTTCAGTATCGAACCGGGAATCTACCTTCCCGAGTTCGGTGTGCGGAGCGAGGTGGACGTGTACATCGACGCGGCTGGCAAGGTTCACGTCACCGGTGGGGAACCGCAGTCGGAAGTACACCGAATTGTGGTGTGAGACCTCCGGGGTCAATGCGACACGAGGCGCGGCGATTCTGGCGTGCTTGCCACAGAGCATCCGCAATAAAGATCAGCACGGCCGTCCACACGCAGACGAACGCGGCGATTCGTTCCGATGTGAGCGATTCGCCGAGCCAGGTGATCGCGATCAGCATTTGCACCGTGGGCGACAAGAACTGCAAGAAGCTGATCGCCAGGAGTGGCAACCGGCGCAGCGAGAGGGTGAACGTGAGCAGCGGCACCACAGTGACGATGCCGCTGAACGCGAGCAGCGCGTTCAGACCCCAGTCGTTCGACGTCATGTGGTTCTGCTCGTGCGCCGAGAGGTAGAGGAGGAAGCCGAGCGATGGCAGGAGCATCAGCAGTGTTTCGACCGTGAGGCCGGTCATGCTCTCGACCGCGACTTTCTTCCGCACCAGCCCGTACAGCCCGAACGTGATCGGCAGCGCGACCGCGATCCAGGTGAAATTCCCTTTCCACACGAATGGGATCGCCACACCAATCGCGACCATCGCGAGCGCCGGATAGTGTGCCGGGCGCAGTTTCTCTTTCAGGAAGATCGGGGCGAGCGCTGCATTCACAAGCGGCATCATGTAGTAGCCGAGGCTCGCTTCGACCACGCGCCCGGTGACGGTCGCGTAGATGTAGATGAGCCAGTTGACCGCGAGGAACGTGGACGACAGCAGGAGCGTGAGGACGAGCTTGCGCGATCGCAGAACGCGCCAGACGTCGCTCCAGCCCGCGACAACCATCGTGAGCAGAATCATGATGGGGAGCGACCACGCGATGCGGTGCGCGAGGATCTCCCACGCCGGCACACCGAACGTGGCAAGCGCGGCGAAGTACAGCGGCACCAACCCCCACCACAGGTACGCGATCAGACCGAACGCCAGACCGGATCGAAACTTTGCCGCCTCTTCGCCCACGAATGAAACCCCTTCGCACAATGGAGCGGCGACCCGCAGGGTCGCACGCTAAACACGGATCGCTTCTTGTAGCACACGCCCCAACTTCGTGTGGAAGTGGTACGCGCCGTTCTCGCGTTTCACGCTGAATCGCCCCGTCGTGTAACTTCGGCTGTGCAGGTTGCGCTGCACTTCTTCGCATACGCCGATGTCCTCAAGCTGCACCTGCTCCGCTACTTCAATGCTCTGCCGCTTGAAGTCATCCGTCAGCGACTCGGCGAAGTAGAAGTCGAACAAAACGCGGCATCGGTCCACGCCGAGCGGAAGCACGAGGTTCGTGTCCATCACGCCGGCGTAGGCGTTCAGCATGAAGTTCGGGTACAGCCACCAGTAGGCCGCGTCGCCGGTGCGGGTGCGGCCCGCGTCGCCTTCCGCGGGCTTTGTCGGCGCGCTCTGGAGAACCGTGTTCCCGTCGGGCACGGTGCGGTACTCGCGGTAGTCGAGCGTGCCCGCGAGCGCTGGGTGAACCGTGTTCACGTGGTAGCCGCCGTCGAGGTAGTTGTCCGCGTACACCTTCCAGTTGCACGCGAGGTCGTAACTCTTCCGTGCGTACCATTTCAAACCCGCGAACGCACTCCGCGACTCTGCCCAAGGCACCAACGGACCCAGATACGAGGGGAGCAATTCGCGTGGCGGAGTCAGGTGTACCCAAACGAACTGACCCCACTCCGCGACCTCGACCGGCGGTAGGCCGTTGTCCTCACGGCGGAAGCCTTCGACGCCGTCGAACTCCGGTACGCCGCGCAGGTGGCCGCTCAGGTCGTACGTCCAGCCATGATAGTGGCAGCGGAGCTTCGTCGCGGTTCCGCACTCCTCGGTGCACACACGTGCCGCACGATGACGACACACGTTGAAGAACGCACGAAGCGCGCCATCTTCACCGCGAACCACCAACACCGGTTCGCCCGCGATGTCGGCCGTGAGGAACTGTCCCGGCTTCGCCACTTGTTCGCAGCGCCCGACCATTTGCCACGTGCGAGTAAACACCGCGTCGCGTTCGAGCGCATAAACTTCGGGCGATGTATACCACGTGTTCGGGATGGTACTTCCGCACTCCAGCGGCAGTTCGGGGTCGAACGCCGCAAGGAGATTTTGAAGTGTACCGGTTGGCATGGGGACACCTTACGCCAGGAATGGCGGTTGCGGCTTCGCCCGGCGTGAGCGCGACCACACGCGAAGCCGCGGGCGGCTTTTCATGGACTACTTCTCGTCGAACATCTTGCCCAACTCCAGTTTCACCGGAGCGATTCTGGTCGCGGAGCCGGTGCCGTAGGCGAGGTGCAACACACGCTCAACTGGCTCGAAAACCATGCACTGTAGCGTATGTTTCCCCTGCTGAACTTTGTCCAGTTCCGCGAACACGTCCTTCACACTGAGTTTCGCCGCGTCCTTGTTCTGGAGTGGGGAGAGAGCATCGTAGCGATCGCATTTTGTTGTCACACTCAGCGCGTCGCTGCGGAAGTGATTTGTACAGCAGCACACGCCGTTCACGTGTTTGCGCACTTCCAGATTGTTCGGCGTCAACTCGAACACCGCGCCGCCGCTCTTGTCGCAGATCGTCATGCAACAGGTCGTGGTTCGGGGGAGGTCGCGCAGGAGCTTTTCCGCCTCGGACACGGTCGCGCACTCTTCCAAGACGCGGCGGAAGGTCAGCAACAGCGGTGTGCCCTTCCAGTTGAACTCGGGCTTGTCCTTGCTCCGCTTGATGCTGATCTCGTTGATGGTGACGCACAACCCGGCGTCGTTCATGCCGCTAATGACGCCCGTGATTGGGCTGACGGTCATCGCGGCGAACGCCCGCTTGCCTTCGCCCTTGTAGACCACGACCAGCGTGTGTTCCGTGATGCCCTTGGTCGGTTGCCAGTCGAAGTTGCGCCCGAAGATCGGTGCGCCCGTCTTGCTGCGATCCTTCTCCACGATGATCGTGGAACACCCCAAGCCGCTCGTCAGGTCGGCGATGGTGTTGGCGAACAGCAGCAGCCCTTCCTCGCGCCCGGATGCCTTTGCGGCGGACTCCAGTTCGGTCGCGATGTGCGCCGGGAAGTTTGGCTTCAGCTTCTTCGACATACCTTCGAGAAATGGGTAGAACTTGGTCTGCCCCGCGTCTTCGAGGAACTGCTTGTGCAGGTCGGTGAGGCCCGGAGCGTTCAGAATCGCGAGCTTGCCGAACTGCTCGCCCATCTCCGCCGGCTTGCCCTTCACGACCAGCAACGGCACATTCTCGACGTATTTCAGTTCGCCCTTGCCGTGCTTCGCGGCCGGGAACGACTTCGGCTCCTCACCCCGCGCGAGGGATGCGAACACAAGCAGAGCAACGAGACACGCGAATCGCTTCATTGCGGACTTCCTCGAAAACGAGAAGAAGCCGAGCCACGGATGAACGCAGAGAACCATGGGTCAAAGAAGACAGAACAGTTCGTATTCGAAGCGATTCTGTTTCTGATCCGTGTTTATCTGGGTTCATCCGTGGCTCGGTCTTCTGAATTCTATCACCCTTCGTTCGGCTGCGCGGTGCGGCCAAGTGACACATCGAACTCGGTAACCAACGGGAACAGCATCGCGTAAATGGTGAACCCGAACGCGGCACCGAGCATCAGGAATGGGATAAGCGGGTCCGCCGATTCATCGGTGCCCGGCTTCCCGCCGATCAACACGTTCACCACGCAGTAGAACATCGCTAGCGGACACACCACGCTCGCGAGCGTCAGCGCGGGGGAAGGGCGGTCGGCATTCAGCACGTATAGCAACCCGCCGACACCCACAACCAGGAACGAAATGAAACTGAACCACTGGTTGCTGAAACTGCCG
Organism: Planctomycetia bacterium; assembly: GCA_005772955.1. GTDB lineage: Bacteria > Planctomycetota > Planctomycetia > Gemmatales > Gemmataceae > Gemmata. The sequence continues at coordinate 17,789 of SXID01000262.1, read as the reverse complement.
CCGTTGATGACGATCAGATAGATGCTGAGAAGCGTGCCAACCGAAAGGAAGAACACGGTGCCCAGCGTGTGCGCGATCGCAAGCCGACTCTGCGAGATGCGGAGCGACACGTGCAACCCCAGCGCAACCGCGAACCCGAACAGCACGACAATAGCCCCGCTGACCGCGACTAGCGGCCCGGCGTTCGCCGCGAGGACTTCGCCAGATGATGTTCCCGGTGGCGTGCGCGCGAGCGCCCCGCGGACCGCGTAGAACACCGCGAGCAACAGCGGCGGGATGATGTATTCCTTCGTGTTGTACAACACTCCGAGTAACTTCCCGAAGACGAATTCCTTTGGCGAAACGTCTGTCACGAGCAGCACATCGAGCGCACCGCCATCGCGCTCCGAGGTGATCGAAGTCACCGCCTGCGCCGCGACGAGGAGCAGACTCAGCACCGCGACCGGGACGAGGCCGTAGGCCGCGGCGAAGCCGGGACGCCCGCCAGGGCGGTTTAGTTCGCTGATGGCGAAGTACAGAATGAGTGTGAGCACGATCCCAAACGCGAGCTTTACGAGCATCGGGCGCCGGCCGTAAGCAAGCGTGCGGACTTCGCGCCAGAGGATAGGGTTCGGCCACACCGCTCGCACCTCGCCCGGTGCGGCGTGTGCCTTCGCCCGCTTCTCGGCTTCCTCGTTTTCGTCCGCTTCCCCGGCCGCGGACCTGATTGCCTCCTCTGCGCCCTCGCGCTGCATGATCGGCTCGCCGCTCGGATTCCACTTCCGCAACTTCCAGATGCCCACCCCATTTAGCGCGGCGCATAGCACGACCATCACCAGTACGAAGCCGTAGGCGGGCGCGATCCCCTGCCACTCGCCGGTCGGCGGTTCCAGGACCGATTGCATCGCGACGAATGGGTCGAGCCACGCCTGCACGCTGCTCCAGTCGGTGTCGCTCGCGACGAGCGGCCCAACTGTACCGACGCCTTGCGACAGGCAAACGTACAGCACGAGGAAGAGTACGGAGAGCGCGAGCGCCTGATACGTCTTCTCGCGCCACAACGCCACCAACCCACCGAGCGACCCGGCCACGGTAGCCGACGCGAGCAGCACCAGTTCTGCTTGAAGTACCTGTTCGGGGCTGATCCCACCGAGCAACAAGAGCATGGAAAGTACCGGCGCGCTGACGAACAGCAGAATCAGCACCGGGAGTAGTGCGCCGACCAGTTTTCCGAGTACGATCTCGTAATCGCGCATGTCCGTGAGCAGGAGCAGCACGAACGTGCGCCGGTCCTTCTCTTGCGAGACGGCGCTCGCGGCCGAGAGCGTGGCGAAGAACAGCGTGAGGAGCAATTGCACGAACGCGACGATCTGGAACAGGAGCAGCCCGAAGTTCGCGGTCTCGCCGAGCGTGGCGTCACGGGAGAACCCGATTGTCGCCTGCCACGTGGTGATGCCGAGGATGCCGAGCATGCCGACGATAGCCATGCGCTGGGCGAAGTGCCCGCTGCGCCGCGGCACGGTCACGAGTTCCCGCGAAAAGATCGGACCGAGCACGCGAACCCCCTCTGCGATGCGTACCTCGATAGTTTATCACCACGGACCGCAGTGAATAGGCCCGCGTGGTCTTAGTGAACCTTCTCACACTCGGAAGGATCCGTCACCGTATGAAAGTAATCGTTTTCGCGCTGAACGGATGCCCGACCGGGTGGTTGGGCGTGTACGGCAACGACTGGGTCGGGACGCCGCACCTCGACCGACTCGCGTCGGAGGCAGTCACGTTTGACCGGCACATCAGCGATCGTCCCGAGCCGACCGCGGCTCGCCGTGCGTGGTTGGGGGGGACGCTCCCCTTTGGGTCGCGGCTACGCGAAGGAACGAAGACGCTTTTGGTGCGCGCGAACCACCCCGACACCGACGCCCCCGACTGGTTCTACGCTTGCTGGGGCGAAGTGTTCGACGCGCGCCCACAAGCCGAGGATGCCTCCCCGCTCGAACACCTCTTGCGCGCATTCCCTGACATTCTCGACCGTCTTGCGGATGCGTCCGACTTTATCCTTTGGATCGAAACGGACCGGCTCATTCCGCCGTGGGATGTGCAGCAAGACGTGTTCGAGGCGTATCTCGAAGACGAACTCGCCCCCGCGCCCGAAGAAGAATCAGCGGAACCAACCAAGAACGGGGAGTCTGGAGGCGATCTTGAGGAAGCGGTGGACGGGGAAGACGAGGAACCCGAACCGACCACGGCCGACCCATTCCCGAATGAAGAACCGGTCACGCCGTTCGCGGACCCGCCGACCGGACCATTCGACCGCGCCGATCCTGACGCCTGGGACTGGTTGCACAAGACGTTCGCGTCCGTCGTGACCAAACTCGATGCGGAACTCGGCGGCCTGTTCGACTACCTGCGCGAACTCGGCCTGGATCAGTCGGCCGCGTGGCTGGTCACGTCGGACTACGGGTACCCGCTTGGCGAACACGGGCAGATCGGGATTCACCGGCCCTGGCTCCACGAAGAACTCGTTCACCTGCCGCTGTTCCTGCGCCTACCTGGTGCGGAACACGCCGGTCGCCGGGTGTCGGGGTTCACACAACCACCGGATGTGTTCCCAACACTGCTCGCGTTGTTTGGGATCACACCGCCCTCTGACGCGACCGGCTTCAACTTGCTCCCGCTCGCCCGCGGTGAAGCACCCTCCGCGCGCGAGTTTGCGTCCACGACACTCGAACTCGGTGATGCTGCTGAAATCGCGATTCGCACCCACGACTCAGCGCTGTTGGTGCCGACGCGCGTGCCCGAGGGCGACCCACCGCGCGAGCCGCTGTTGTACGAGAAGCCGGACGATCGCTGTGAGGTGAACAACGTCCGCCGGGGGAACATCGACCGCGTGGACGAACTCGAAGCGAAATTGCGCGCGGAGGTGGAGAAAAGAGAGGAGTGATTAACCACCTAGGCAAACGGGACACAAATCTCGCCTTCGGTCTTGTTTGTGTCCTTCGCGCCTTTATGGTTTGTCATTCTTCTATTCAAAAGCTCATCACGACCTTGCCGAAGTGCGAACCGCTTTCGAGATGCTTGAAGGCGGCGCCAGCCTCCGCGAACGGGAACACCCGGTCGATCATAGGCCGGATCCGCTTCTCTACGATGACGCGGTTCATCTCCTCGAACATCGCGTGCGAACCGACGAACACGCCTTGCACCCGGATTGCCTTCATAAGGATCATCATAGGGTTGATCGCGCCCGTACCTGCTAGCACACCGATCAGCGCGACATGCCCACCCGTTCGGACTGCTTTCAGCGATCGCTCCAGCGTGCCCGCACCGCCTACCTCGACTACCACATCGACACCGCTGCCGCCGGTCTGCTGGCGCGCCCACTTGTCCCAGTCCGGGTTCGTGCGGTAGTTCACGCCCGCAGTCACGCCTAGTGTGGCGGCGCGGGCGAGTTTCTCCTCACTACTGGAAGTGATTAGCGCCTTCGCGCCGAGTGCGTGCGCGAACTGGAGTGCGAAGATCGACACGCCGCCCGTGCCCTGGAGAAGCACGGTTGTGCCTGGCCCGGTTTCGGCCGTTGTCAGCGCGTTCCACGCCGTCACCGCGGCGCACGGCAGCGTCGCGGCCTCTTCAAACGTGAGGTGTTCCGGTACGTTCACTAGCGCTCGCTCGTCAATCGGCACGAGTTCGGCGAACACGCCATCGCGGTCGCTGCCAAGCGCGGATTTCGCAGCCGCGTCGGTAATCGGGCCTTCGCTCCAACCCGTCATGAAGCAGTTCGCCACGCGATCACCTACTTTGAAGCGCGTCGCGCCGTCACCGACCTCGACGACCTCACCGGCTGCGTCGGAACCTAGGATTCGGGGGAACTGCAGACGCGGGTTGTACTGCCCCTTCACAAGGAGCAGGTCGCGGAAGTTCAGCGACACCGCCCGCACGCGCACGAGAACCTGTCCTGGCCCCAGTGTCGGGTCGGGTCGGTCTACGACTGCGATGTTCTCGAACCCGAACGCGGACTGAACGACAAGTGCTTTCACGACGGTGATCCTCATGAGCAGTGCGGATCAGGACAGGATAGCAGGCCAACCGCGGGTGATTTCACGGAAATCGCGGTTCTGCAATGCGTACTGGATATAGTAAACTTGATACTTTGGGGCGGGGCGATCGCCCGACCACGTCTGGTCAATTGCTGATGGATTCGTCCGACTCACTGAAACTCGACGAGACCCTGGCCCGGTTCCTTGCAGCCTATGATCAGGGGCTTGAGGGTGGGGACGTGAAAGATCTCACGGTCCACGCCTCGTTCCCGCCAGTCAATCCCCCGCCCAACACGACTGAACACCCCGTGATACCGCTGCACCTGGACGGGTTCAATGAGGGTTCGCGCGGCGAAGTGCTTCCAGATCCAGACCGCATCGACCGTCCGAGCCAACCGGTCCCCGTTCCGAGCGGCCCACACCGGATTGGCCGGTTTGAACTGCGCCGGCAACTCGGCAAGGGCGGGTGCGGGATAGTGTTCCTCGCCTACGACCCCAAACTCCAGCGCGAGGTTGCGCTCAAGGTTCCGCGCCCCGACATGCTGATGAACGAGGACGCGAAACGTCGACTCAAACTCGAAGCGCTCGCGGCCTCTGAGTTCGACCACCCTAATCTGGTGCCGGTATACGAGTGGGGCGAGGTCGGCCCGATTTGCTTCATCGCTACCACGTTCTGCCCCGGTCAGACACTCGCCGGGTGGATCGACCGGCAGGCGTTTCCCGTCCCCGTGCGGCAGGCGGCCCGGCTCATCGCCACCATGGCTGACGCGGTTCAGCACGCGCACGACCGCGGTGTACTCCACCGCGACCTGAAGCCGAACAACGTGATCCTACAGGAGATGAAGGTTGCGGAGAACGACGAACCACCCGCTGGGAGCGTGCACTTGCGCGGCGAGTACTACATCCCGCGCCTGGTGGACTTCGGGCTGGCGAAACTGGCCGATCGCGGCGGCCCATCGGAGACCGGCACGCGGCAGATCCTCGGCACACCGAAATACATGTCTCCAGAACAAGCCCAGGCCCGGCGCCAGGACATCGGCCCGCCGGCCGATGTTTACGCACTGGGGGTAGTGCTCTACGAACTGGTCGCGGGCCGCGCGCCCTACGATGGGGCCAGCGACGTGGAGATCCTGCGCCAGTCTGTCGAGGGGAGAGCCATGCACCCGCGGCAATTGCGGCCCGACATCCCGCGCGACCTGGAGGCGATCTGTCTGAAGGCCATGGCCGTCACCACGAGCGAACGGTACCGCACTGCGATCGACCTGGCCGACGACCTGCGTCGGTTCCTCGACGGACAACCCACGGTCGCCCGCCCGCTCGCGTGGTCCGGTCGCACGCTCCGCTGGGTCCGCCGCAACGACCAGTTCGTCGCCGTGGTGGTTCTCGCCGTCGTGGCACTGGCCGTAACGCTTCTCGGCACCTGGAACTCGTATCGAAACTCGTTCCAAACGGCCCAGCTCAGGACGGAACGAGACACCTTCGTTCGTGACCAGGCCGACCGAGACCGCACCGACCGGCATCGCGAGTACGTCCGCCATGTACGGGATGCGTTCCACGCCTGGCGCGCCGGGAACACGAAATCCGCTACCGACGCGCTTGACTCGGCACGCCGCACGGGTCCGCCCTCGGAGTCTCCGGACTTCGCGCACGACTACCTCTCACGTCAGGTGAAGGCCGAGCGGCTGCTGATCGTCTGCCCCGCCGGCCCGGTGACCGCGCTCGCGGTGTCGCCTGACGGCGCCCGGCTCGCTAGCGGCCACGCCGACGGCACGCTCGCCGTCTGGAACCGCGCCACCGGCAAGCAACTCGGCACGGTGAAGGCACACGACAGTGCACTCCACCAGGTCGCGTTCGCGAGGGGCGGTACGCTGCTCCTCACCAAGAGCCAATCGACGGGCGTGACGGGATGGGGCGTTGCACCGAACGGAGCGCCTATTGAGGCGTCCCCTGACCTTCGTAATTTTGCCGCCGGCTCGCACTGCTTCGCGCTCTCGCCGGATGGCAACGCACTCTACGCCGGTGGGCGGAGCGGCCGACTCACGCGGCAGACCTTCGGAGAAGTCGAACGGGCGATCGTCGTTCCAGAGGGGGCGAAACGGGTTGTCGTCCGCATCCATGTTTCGAGCGACGGGAAGAGCGTCGTCGTTGCGGACAACGACGGAGCGGTGAGTTGCTACACTGCCGACCTTCTCCCGGGTACGGGACCAGGATACCCCGCGGGGCGGTGGGTTAACGCGCTGGCGATCGCTGACGACGGGACAACGATACTCGGGTTCGACCACGGCGCGCTCTTCCTGGCTCCCAGCCAGGTGCCGCGTTTGTTGCCGGCCGCCGGAAGGGTCGAATGGGTCGTGATCGTGCCGGGCCGAGGAGGGTTTGCCCTCAGCGGAACCCTCGGCCGTGTGCAACTTCCGTTCCAGGAGTTCCCCACCGGCGACATCGGTCCGGTGCGCGCTGGGGTCTACTCCCCCGACGGCAAGACGCTGTTCACCGCTGGCGCTGACGGCGTCATCCGTTCATGGAATCTTCCGTCTGATGCGCGCGACTTGGGTGTCACGACGGTCGGACGCGTGACCGCAATCGGCGTACACCCAAGTGTCGCGCGCCCCGGGAGTGGCGAGTTCGTCATCACCACGGACACCGAACTCACGGAGTTCGAGAAGGGTAGTCGGAAAGCAACAGTCGTCGAGGGTGGCGAACGCAGGTTCCGCGCGGTGCAACTCCTGGAAAACGGGACGCGCCGCGGCGTCGTCTTCGACGGGCGAGACGCGGTCGTTTGTTCCGTTGGCGGCGTGGTCGAGGAGCGGCTGCGCGTGAAGTTACCAGACTACCTCACGCCGACGGCCGCGTCTCTCACCCCGGACGGGGTGCGATTGGCCGTGGGCGATGATTCGGGGCGTGTGAGCGTGTGGGCGGTCAAGGACAAGACCGCAGTGGGCACAATCGACACCGGGCACCGGCGTCCGGTGCGCGACATCACCATCTCCGATGACGGGCTGTACATCGCCGCTCGCACCACGACCGGCGTGGGCGTGTGGGTCATCGGCACACCGGAGCGGCTGACAACGGTCCCCGCCGACGAGCAAGCCGCGTTCCGGTTCTTGCCTGCGGGCGCTCGAATCGCGGTCGCGGGGCGCGACGGTGTGGTAGGAGTCTGGACTGTTGGTGGACGGGAAGAGATGAAACTGTTCGGTCACGTCGGCCGGGTCACGGGCTTGGGTGCTACGCCCGACGGTCGCACCCTCGTGAGCGGGTGTGCGACGGGTGAGGTCAAGTTTTGGGATCTACGGACGGCGCAGGAGCTGTTCGGGCTCCGTCGGCACTCGACGCCGGTCACCGTCATCGAGTTCTCTGCGGACGGCAAGCTGCTCGTGACCGGTGGCGAAGGACAGGTCGCGGTGTGGGATACCCGGCCGGAATAGCCACTGCGCGGTTCTTCAGGTCACATGTCTGCAAGTCTTGAGTCGAACACGATGTCGCCTTATGTCCTCGCCTTGAGAGTAACAGACTTGTGACCTGAGCCGACTCAAGCTGTGCCCGCGATGATGATGAGCGGGCGCTTCGCCTCATCTGGTTCGGCGCGGCGGATCAGGTCTCGCACCATCCACGGTACGTTGCCCTCGCCGAACAGCAGGAAGCCGAGCGTGCCGGACACCGGACTGTCGTCGGTCCACCCGAAGTGAACCTCCGGTGGGCGCCCCACCTTCGCCATCTCCAGAGCCAACGCCGCGAGTGTGTGCGCGATCGAGGATGCCCCGGCGATCTTCAACACGTAGCGGCCGTCCTCCTGCTCCACACGCAGTACCGGTTCGTTCACGAAGTCGCTCGCGTCAGCCAGTTCCACTTGGACGAAAATGATGACGAGGTCGCGTGGGATGCGGTGTTCGCGGCGGATCTGCGATTCCTTGTTCGCGAGGCTCCGCCGACCCGGCCGGTGCGGCACCAGCACCGATAGCTCCAGGTCCCGGAGCGTGTCCCACATCAGCCGCGACTCGGCGTCCGGTATCTTGAACCCCGCGAACCGCAGTTCGCGGCTGCGCGACCACCGCGACCAGAACGACATGGCGAGGATGGTCGCGATGAAGAACAGCGAAATTATCAGCCCTTGGAAGCCTTTCTCCACTTCGTTCGCGACCGTGGTGTAGACGAACACAGCGGTAATGAGGACGAATCGCCACGACAGCCGCTGATACCACCGGCCCTCGCGCTCGCGCCACACGTCGATGACGCTGGCCACGCACGCGCTCGTCATCAGCATGAGGACGCCGGTCGCGTAGGCCCCGCCCTGCGCGTCCACGTTCGCCTTGAACACCCAGGTGACGAGCAGGTTCACCCCGGTGAAGAGCAACACCAACGGGCGCACCGCGCTCGCCCACTCGGGCGCCATGCCGTATCGCGGGAGGTACTGTGGTACGAGGTTGAGCAGTCCCACCATTGCGCTGGCGCCGGCGAACCAGAGGATGACGATGGTACTGATGTCGTAGATTGTGCCGAAGGTCGGGCCGAATAGCCGGCAGATGGACTTCCCGTACCCGCCTTGTCCGTGCGCGATGTACGCTAGCGCGCGGCCAGCGGCGGGTGTCTTCGGCCAGTCCTCGACGTGTTTCAGCTCTTTGCCGTTCGTGTCCTTCGGCAGCCCGCCCTCTGCTTTCACCGGGGTAATCTCCTCCGGCTCGATGAGGGTGCTGATGACGACCGAGGTCGCGAGCAGATACACCGACATGATGACCGCGGCGGTGATGAGCAGTTTGCGGATGTTGGCGATCCGGCCCATCGGGTTCTTGGGGTCGTCATCCGCGCGCCCGCGGACGTGGGCCGCCACCGCGACACCGGTCTCGAATCCACTGAGGCCGAGCGCGAGTTTGGGGAACAGTAGCAGGCTAACTGCCAACATGCCGCCGAAGCCCGCGACTGAACCGAGCGGATTGTGCGCCAGATACCATTCGCCGCGTTCGAGCCGGATGATCCACGCGTGCCATTTCTCCGGGTGGTCGATCAGGTAGTTCACGCCAGCGCCGAGGACGACGAGATTGAGCGTGAGGTAGACCGCGACGATAACGGCGGCCAGCCCGATCACCTCGCGGAACCCACGCATGAACATTGCACCAAGCAGCATGAGTAGCAGCATCGTTACCGCGATGAGCTGGGCGGTTTCACCGGGGCCGGGCTGCCATGGCCAGTTCGGGTTCTCGAGCAGGTGAACGGCGGCGTCGGCAGCGGACAGCGTCTTGGTGATGACGAACCCAGTCGCGGCGAAGCCGAGGAGCACGAGAACCATGACCTTGCCCGGCCACCCGGAGACGAGCTTCGCGAGCATCCCGATTGAGCCTTGTCCCTCGAAGGACTTCTTCGCGACGTAGGCATAGATGGGCAACGCACCGAATAGCGTGACCAGCACCAACACCACCGTTGCAATCGGCGCGAGCAGGCCAGCGTTCTGGTATGCGATCGACGGCTGGTAGCCGAGCGTCGAGAAATAATCGACCCCGGTCAGACACATCACGAACAGCCAGAAGGACTGGTGTGGGATGTGCTTGGCCGGCTCCGCGGGGGCACCGGGTTGTTCGCTCATTTGAGGGAAATGCGTGCCGCAGGCTGAACCGCGCGACAGGCACGGAGAGCGGGCGGCGAGAAGGGCAGTTACAGGTGGATCGCACCGCCCTAAAACCGATTGCTAGTGTAGTGATCGCGACAGAGGCCAACAACAATTCACAGCGCGTTCCACAACCGCTTCACCACAAATACTGTCCCTAGGAGGCTCCCGCCCACGATTAGCAGGAACACCCCGAACGTGGCGATCAGCTTCAACCAACTTGACCGCGCGGCCGTCTGGCGGTTCTCCACTGCTTCGACCACGAGTGCTGCGTTCTTCGCGTTGGCCCGGTATAGCACGTCGAGGTAATCGCCGAAGATTGGAATGAACCCGATCACCGCGTCGATTAGCAGGTTGAACAACATGCGAGCGATCACGACTGTGGGCACGCCTAACCGGTTGGCTGCGCGGAGGATGTACGAGCCGATCGCGGCGCCTCCCAGATCCCCCACCACGGGAAGCAGTCCAAGCACCGCGTCCAGCCCGACCTTGACGTTCGTGTTGGGGATCACGATGGCTTCGTCCATCACCTTCGCCAGCGCGCGGAGGACGAGGAGTTCCGCCTCTTCTTCGCGAGTGGGAAGGATGCGGACGGTGGTCAGTCCCGGTACTTCTTGGGGTCCACGCTCTGGTGTTTGATGTGCGTTCGCTTCCACGTGTAGGTGATCTCTAGAGTACCCGCGGCCGACTGAATGATAGCAGGGTACGAGTATTCGCCGATTTCGGTATCGAGGTCAACGACCTTCTTCCAGGTCTTCCCGTCGTCGGTGGAACGCGCGAGGCTGATCGGCGTGCGGAGCAACGCGTTCGGGTTGTAGATCAGGAAGACATCGCCTTCGTTGGTCTTCACGCAGTCGATGCCGGCGCTCGGGTTCGCAAGCTTCGTCTCTTCCGCTGGAGTGAATGTCTCGCCCCCATCTTTCGATTCCGCGCGGCAGATCATACGCGGGTTGCTCGACCGCATCAGCGCGACGATCTTCCCGTCTTTTCCTTCAAATAGAGTCGGTTGAATCTGGTTGAACTTGGCCGGGACCGGGAACGGGTTCGAGCGTTTCCAGGTCTTGCCGTTGTCTGTGGAGCGGTCCACGAACGGCACCCAGTTCTTGTAGCTCTCCCACGAAGTACCGGCGAGAATAGTACCATTCGCGAGCTGAATCGGCTTGGCTCGCACCGGGCCCATAAACGTGCTCGGCATCATCTCGGGCTTGGTCCAGGTTTTGCCGCTATCAGGCGACGTACGGACGTACCCGGTCCAGTTATCCGGCTTCGGGCCGGCCTTGTACCACAGAACCAGCGTGCCCTTCGCGGTCTTGAACAGCACAGGGTTCCAGCACGGCTGCCCAGGTTCGGTGCCCAGCACCTTCGGCTCGGTCCACGACTTGCCGTCGAACGTGCTCGCCCAGATTTCGACGTCCTTCGCGCCTTCGGCTTTCCCACCGAACCACGCGGCCATGAACTTACCCGCTTCCTGCTCCACGATGGTGGACGCGTGACACGAAGGGAAGGGGGCTTTCTCGAAGATGAACATGGGAGCGGTTCCTTACGACGGGAGTCGGGGTACGACGCGGATCGCGCCCGATGGGAGACCTTGGCCGACGTTGCACGCCAGCTTCATTTGATGAATAAAGTCAATCACTTCCTTCGAGTGCAGACCTGAGGCGACCATCACTGGTAGGGAGCGGGGCCGGGCCGTTGCTTCGTCGGTGCTGAGGCTCAGCGTTTGGGCAACAAAAAAATAAACGGGGAAGTTACGCCCGTAGCTCGTTTCCGGGTGCAAAGCACACAGGAGAATGTCAAACTCCGCGCCCGGGGCGCCTTGCGGCAATGCCGTCGGGCGCACGCACGCCTCGATCCGCCCCGCGTTCGGGTGGCCGAACGCCAATAGGTCGGGAAGAGCGGCTTCAAACGGCAACCACGAGAAAATTGCCACCGGTACTGACTCGGCCAGCGCCTTTGCCCCGGCCAGGCCGCAACCGATGCGCTCATGGATGAGCCTGATCACCCGAATCTTGTCGTCGAACCGCTCCAGCACCACGTCGAACCGGGCGCCGGTTTTGTTGCGCCACATCAGGTCCGTGTGTGGGCATGCGGTGAACAGGCTGATGGCCGCTGCGGTGTACTCGGGCGTGCCTCCGGTCAGCCAAGCGAGGTCTGCAACCGCGCGGAGGTACTGTGCCTTTTGCGGTTCGTCACGTTCGTCGAGCCAGTCGGCGTAGACGAGCCGCGCAGTGTCGTCGGCGGGGTTCGCCCTCAGCATTTCGAGGAACGCGCTTTCGTCGGACATCCAACTACCTCTGCGTAGCCGCGACGCGCAGCGGAGCGTTCGTGCTCCCCTCGGGTCGCGGCTACGCGATGCCGGTTGTTCACCCGCTCACGATCTGTTCCTTCTTGGCGTCCCAGAACACCTTCTTCCCTGTGCGGTAGGCGATGTTCGCGAGGTGCGCCGCGGTGATGACGCGGTGCCCCAACTCGATTGGCGAACTCGGATCTTTGTTGTCCTTCACCGCAGTCAGCCAGTTGCGGACGTGCAGTGGCGTTTCGTTCTCCACCTTCCACTCCGCCTTTGGCTTCATAGTTGGTGTGAGTTTCTCGATCGTGTCGAACAGCTTGATCGTGCCACCCGCGTCCGCGTCGCAGTGTAGCGTTTGCTTCGTGCCGTAGAACGTGGCGCCCACACCATCGAATCCGTTAACGAACTCGACCGCGAACGTGGCCGTAAACTTGCCGTAGTCCCAGACGCCGTGAACCACGTCCGGCGTTTCCCAGTGCTTGAAGTGGTAAGTGCCGCCGTTCGCGATCACGCTCCTGGGCATCTCGACGCCGCCGAGCCACTGCACGATGTCGAGTTGGTGCGCGCCGATGTCGGTGAGCAACCCACCAGCGTAGTCCCAGTACCAGCGCCACGCCCAGTAACGAACCGGGTCGAACGGAACCTTCTTCGCGGTGCCGAGGAACGCGTCCCAGTTCACGCCCTTGATCTGGGCCGCGTTGAATGTGGCTGGGGGCGCGAACGGGTCTTTCTTGATCCAGTTGCGGCAGTCCCACACCTTCACCCAAACCAGATCGCCGAAGTCACCGGAGTGGATCACGTCGCGGGCGCGTGCCCAGTGTTCGCCGCTGTGACGCTGATTGCCGACCTGCACGATCCGTTTGGCCTTCCGAACGGCCGCGACCATTTCCTTGCCCTGCTCGATGGTGTGGCTGAGTGGCTTCTCGCAGTACGCGTGCTTGCCCGCGGCCATGACCGCGAGCAACTGTTCCTTGTGGTGGTGGTCCGGGGTCGCGATGATGACCGCATCGAGTCCCTTGTGTTCGAGGAGTTGCTTGTAGTCGTCGTAGACGGCCGGTTTCGGGCCTTTGACTTCGGCGAGTTTCCCGATGATGAAGTCGTGGCGGAACTTGGCGATATCCGCGACAGCAACGACGTTGTGCCCGGCCTTCACGCACTCCTGACTGATGGTGCGCCCGCGGTTGCCGCTTCCGATGAGGCCGATGTTGAGTTTCTCGTTAGCTCCGAGTGCGTGAACAGCAGGGGCGCCGAGCGCGATCGCGCCCGCGGCGGAACCCGCGATGAACGTGCGGCGGTCTGGAGAAGGAGAGGACATTGGCGAAAGGCTCCGGTGTGAGGAAGGGTAGTACGGAGGAGATGCTACCCGAAGCGGTGGGCCGCGTGAAGCGTTGGGTGTTCCAAAGTAGTAGTGCGTCTACGCAAAGTTGTCACCTGTGGCGGCGCTGTTGTCCCCTCTCCCATTGCGGGAGAGGGTGTCGGCGCTTCGCCGACGGGTGAGGGGTTGCGGCTCGGAGGGGTTACCGTTTCCCCTCACTCGGCGCGAAGACTCGCCGCACTCTCCCGCAAGGGGAGAAGGGGAAGAAGCAAACCACCGCCACGGGACACTTTGGCGTAGACGCATTACTCCTATGACAGAGCGGCAACGGGTGCGGTTCACTTCTTGCTTTTCAGGTCGAACTTGAGCGGGTTCGGGCCGGGTTTGATCTCTTCACTCAGTTCCGTCTTGGAGTTGTAGCGTTCGGGGATCATCTCATCCTTGAGTTCGATCTCCTCGTCCTTCCCGTCGAACCCCTTCTGAGTTCTTTTACCAACGACCTTCTGTGCGTTCACCTCAATCATGTATTTGCCCGGCGGGAGTTTCGTCTGGAACCTTCCATCCCGGATTACCGCTCCTTCCTTGGCCGTGCCGCCGTCCTTGACGAAGAGGAGGGCACCGTCGGCGACTGGTGCGCCGTCGAACGTGACGGTTCCCGTTACGTCCCCTGGTCGGTTGCCACACCCGGCCAGCGCAGTGCAAACGATCAGACACAGCGCGAATCCCTCGACTCGGTTCATGAGCTCGCTCGGAAAGTATTAGGGAAGCCCGCCGCCAGAGTGGTCGGCGGGGATGCCTCAGTTAGGGAACAATGTCGCCGGCGTCCATCGACCCCATCGCTTGCCACGCGGCCTGGGAGGTCGAGTTCGAGACGGACCGCACCGAACCATCGGCGAGGACGGCGTTGACGCCGCCGGTGTGCCGGCTCCGCGCGGTGTTCTGGCGGGTCAGGCTACTGCCGTTGGTACAGGGCATGAGCGGGTCGGTGTTGGCCACGATGCCGCAGAGCGCGTTGTCCGGCACCGTGCTGTTCGGCGGGTTGATGGTCATGAAGATGTTCGGGCAGTGGGCCGGGTTCGACGAGGTGGCATCGTGCCAGATGTGCCCGCGGAAGTCGCCGTTCTGCCAGGTTCCGGCGCCGTTTTGGTTGTTGTCAAGTCTGGCAACGATGACCTCGGACATGAGGACCGTATTCGACAGACCGTCAGTGATCTGCACGAAGGTGGTCTGGTAGGGGGTGAACGTGTTCGCCCCGCTCGTCGCGGCGGAGCAGCCGAAGACGCCGCGCCGCGGGCCGATTGCGCCACCGCCGAAGGTCACGTTCCCATAGCTCACGAGGTAGTTCGCGCGGGCCGAGGGGTAACTGGTCTGGTCCGTCCACGTCGCTCCGGGGCGGTCGCTCGGGCAGTAGAACACGTTCAACTGCACCTGCGTGACGGCCAGGTTGGGAGCGTCGTACCAGTTGACGTTCAGGTTGTATGCAGACACCATGTTCGCCTGTTCTAGGTATGGCATCACGAAAGGTGCCCAGTTCTGGCGGTTTGGCGTGACTCGCGTGAAGTACGGGAGCGCCCCGGTGGTGTCGTGGTAGTTGTGCATCGCGAGGCCCCACTGTTTGAGGTTGTTCTGGCACTTCATGCGGGCCGCGGCTTCGCGTACCTTCTGCACCGCGGGCAGCAGCAGCCCGATCAGGATCGCGATTATCGCGATCACGACAAGCAGTTCGATCAGCGTGAACGCACGCCGGTCGCGAGCGAGGGAAAGATGCATCGATGAACCTCCAAGCTGTGAGAGATGAACGATGACCGCGAAGGACAGACACGCAGCTACGGGGACGCCATGAAGCGATGATGCTGGGGTGGGGGACAGCCTCCAAAGATAGTGAAGAATAAGCCCCGCGCCGGCCCTGACGCAAGCGGATTCGGGCAGAGCGTGGTCTTGCGAATTGGCTCCGTGCGCCGCGACAAGATCGGAGCTGTATGTGGGGCTGGATCGACGAGACGAGCGATTTAGCGACCCTGGCCCTAATCTTGTATTGTGATAAACGCGATCACGACCCGGATCGCCTCGTAGTTGACTTCGCTGTTGAGTTCGAGGAACACCGGTTTGAGGCGCTCGGTGCCGTGAATCTCCGCGGCGGCTGCGACTCGCTCGCATACGTCTTCCGGCACCCACTTGAAGATCGATTTCGGCTTCTCCGCGCGCACGAAGTCCGCGAGGTATTCGTTGACCGTCGCGGGCGCGAGTTCAGTCTTGTACACGACCTCTGCGATCGACGCTCCGGTGCGGAACATCTTGAATGCGACTTCCTTCTTCCCGGACGGCTTCGCGGCCGGGAGAGCCGGCACCGCGGGCGCGGTTCTTGGCGCGGCCTTCGGCATCGGCACGTTCTCCGACAGTCCGGTGCGAAGGCAGTGCGCGATGATCGCCTTCAGGAAGGTTCGGCCGTAGGTTTGGAGCCGTACATCGCCGACGCCGGAGATGCGGCGGAGCGCGTCCTCGCTGGTCGGTCGGCCGCGCGCCATTTCCGCGAGTACCGTGTCGGGGAACACCACGTACGGCTGTACCCCATCATGCGACGCTTCCTGACGGCGGAGCTTCCGCAGCATCTCGAACAACTCCGCGTCGGCGCCTGCGGGCAGCGCGAACGGTTGCCCCGGTGTCGCCGCGGACGTGCCGCTCCGCTTCTCGCGCCGCGCGAGCTGAATGAGCCGAACGGTTTGCTTGCCGTTCATCACGGCCCACGATGCCGCGTTCAACTTGAGTAGCGGGTACTCGTCACCGGCCTGCACCAACACGTCTTGCCCGATGAGTTGATAGATCCAGTCTCGAAGGTCTGTTTTGGGTACACTCTTCAGTAGCCCGTGCGTGCTGAGTTCGTGGTGCCCGCGGGCGCGGATGCTGGCTGTGTCCGCGCCGCGAAGCACGTCGATGACGTGCGACGCGCCGAAGCTTTCCTTCACGCGCGCGACGCACGACAGAATCTTCTTCGCGACGGTCACCGCGTCCGGGACTTCCTGCGTGTCGCCGAGACAGATATCGCACGCCTCGCAGTTCGGTGTGGTGTAGGTTTGGCCGAAGTGTTGTACGAGCGCCTTGTGCCGGCACAGCGCGCCGCGACAGTACCGGCCCATTTCTTCGAGGTGTCGCACGCTCGCGGCGACGTACTCGGGCGCGGCCTGCGCCTCTTCCGCCGACTTCTCGATGATCGACTTGAGCGTAATGAAGTCCGCGCCGGAGTGGAGCAATACGCACTCGGACGGCAGCCCGTCGCGGCCGGCGCGCCCGGTTTCTTGCTGGTAGTGTTCGATGGTCTTGGGCATCGCGGCGTGGATCACGAACCGCACGTTCGAGCGGTCGATCCCCATGCCGAACGCGACCGTCGCTACCACGATGTCCGCGTCTTCGGCGGCGAACGCTTCCTGGCTCTCGCGCCGCGCCGCGTTGTCCATCCCGGCGTGATACGGCACCGCGCGATATCCTGCGGTCTTGAGTGCCGCGGTCATCTCGTCCACGTCCTTGCGGCGCAGACAGTACACAATCCCCGCGTCGCCGGCGTGCCGGTCGATCACTTCGCGCACTTGCGACTGAAGATCGAGTCGCGGAAGCACGCGGAACGTGAGGTTCGGCCGGTCGAAGTTTCCGACCAGAATGTCGGGGTTGCTCAGGTTGAGTTGCTGCGCGATGTCGCGTCGCACCTGTTCCGTGGCGGTGGCGGTGTAAGCGTGAACGGCGGCTTTGGGGAAGAACTCGCGGAGCCTCGCGAGTTGCCGGTACTCTGGGCGGAAGTCGTGTCCCCAGTGGCTGACACAGTGCGCTTCGTCGATCGCGACCGTGTGCGTGTTGGCGTTCTGGAGCATCCTGAACACGTCGGTGTTCACCAGTCGTTCGGGCGAAGTGAACACGAGTCGTGTGGTGCCGTTGCGGATGCCTTCAAATGTGGTTGTGCGTTCAGCGGCATTGAGCGTGCTATCGAGCCGCGAGGCCGGTACGCCGATGCGGGCGAGGCCGTCTACTTGATCCTTCATGAGCGCGATGAGCGGCGAAACCACGACGGTCAGCCCACCGCGAACGACGGCGGGCGCCTGAAAGCAGAGCGACTTCCCGCCGCCAGTTGGCATGACGACAAGTGAATCTCTCCCGCCGAGGACCGCGCGAATGGCCTGTTCCTGAAGCGGCCGGAGCGTGGCGAACCCCCAGTACCGCGCAACAGCGGCGAACAGCGCAGGCGGCAGCGGCAGCGGGGCTGGCACGGTGTACCTCTTGAGGCGCGGGAAGGCGGATAGTGATAAACACCCGTACCCTACCCGGAAGAGCGGGTTCGCGTCTACCCCAGCCGCGCAAGAACGCTAATTGATGGTGCGAATAACGCTGCGGTCGGGACTATATCGCTGCGCGATCCGATGCATGGGTCGGACGTGGTTGAGCGTGAGGACGTCGTCACGCGTCATCACACGTAGCGTGATGACTACAATCTAACCATCACGCTACGCGCGGTGAGAAGTCACCCGACCACACGCCTGAAGGGATGGTTCGGGTTGTGAGCCGTTCAGCGATCTTGCCTTACCGCAGCGGGTTCTT
>SXID01000261.1 GCA_005772955.1 Planctomycetia bacterium | reverse complement strand
TAAGCCGGCTGGGTTTTTTCACCCTAACCCAGCCGGCTTACGCCGGCGGTTCGACGGGGCCTCCGCAAAGCCGGTCCGACCCTCCAAGTCGAAAACCTCAATGGTACAGGTCTTCGACTTGGGGCTTGAGACGTAGGATGGAAAGAGATTTGAGACAACTGCGTGCGCGTCAGATACGCCCCATGCCGAACAGTGCTTCTCCCGCGCGAACGGTTCGGTCCCGACTTCGCGAGTTACCACAACCGAGGCTCTCCCATGCCTATCGCACTCCTTCCTCTGACCCGTCGCCGGTTCCTCGCATCGGTCGCCGCGACCACTGGCGTGGTCGTGTTCAGGCCCGCGTTCGCCCGCGCCGCGGACACCGACCCGCACCGCGTCGCGCTGCTCTCGGACTCGCACATTGGGGAGAAAGCGGAGGAGGTGGCCCGCGAGTGCAACATGCACGACCGGCTCAAACAGGTCGCGGGCGAAGTCGCGAAGTTGTCCCCCAAGCCGGTGTGTGCGGTGATCGACGGCGACCTCGCGTACAAGACCGGCACCGCGGCCGAATACGAGTTGTTTGCCAAACTCGTCGAGCCGGTCCGCCAAGCCAACGTGCCGCTGCACCTGGGACTGGGCAACCACGACAACTTCACGCGATTCGCGGACGCGCTGAGCAAGCTCCGCCCGAAGGACAAGCCGGTGGACGGCAAACAAGTGACCGTTGTGGAACTGGAACGCGTGAACCTGTTTGTGTTGGACTCGTTCGACCCGAAGAACACCGGGGGCGGGATGCTCGGTGAGACGCAACTGAAGTGGCTCGCGAAGACGCTCGACGACCGCACGACGAAGCCGGCCGTGGTGTTCGTGCATCACCCGTTGCAATTCGACATCCCAAAGGGGGCGAAGTCGAGCGGCATCGCGGACAGTGTCGATCTGTGGCCGGTGCTGAAGGACCGCTCGCAGGTGAAGGCGTTCGTGTTCGGGCACACGCACACGTGGCGCCTCGCACAGAAGGACGGGATTCACCTCATCAACCTGCCGGCGATCGGTTACCCGTTCGCGAAAACCGAGGTGAGCGGGTGGGTGGATGCAGCGTTCACCGAGAAGGGTGTGCAACTCGAAGTGCACGCGATCGACCCGAAGCACGCGAAGCACGGCGACAAGGCCGAACTGATGTGGCGCAAGGGGTAAGAGTCCTGGGTGAGCGGGGGGGGTAAACCGCCGTTTTGCTTCAAAACGCACGCGCGAGTGTTCAACAGTGGGCAGACGCCCCGCTCGCTTCCCAACATCCATGTCGTGTTTCCCGACACTGTGGCGAACGCTTTCCGGGAATTTGAATCCGTGTGCATGGCCTGGGCGAATGAATTGGGTAAGTATTGCTGAGCAGCAGGGTTCCCCACCAATTCACGGTTCGTTACCCTGCGCCGATCCGGCGTAATCACGTCTCGAAAGGGGCTTGGTATGGGATTCCCTGACCGGTCGCGGTTTGGACGTGTGCGCCTCGCAGTGGAGTTGCTCGAAGACCGCACCACGCCTACCAAATTGGACGACCTCGCAAGCCTCACGCTACCGGAACTGGTCGCGACGGGGGCCGTCGCCAGCGATCGCGTGAACGTGGTCATGGACGCGGAAACCAACACGGCGTCCGATGCGGCGGCTCTCGCCGCGACCCCGTTCGCGTCGAGCGTGCAGGCGATCGGATTCGGCATCTACAGCGTCACACTGACGACGGGCACCGACCTCGGCGCCGCGGTCGCGTTCTACGGCTCGCTCTCCGGTGTCGCGAGCGCCGCACCGGACGAAATCGTGCGGCTTCAGAAGACCCCAAACGACCCGTCGTATTCCTCACTCTACGGGCTGACCAAGATCGGCGCGCCCGCCGCGTGGGACACCACCACCGGCGGGAACTTCGTCGTCGCGGTCATCGACACCGGCGTGGACTACAACCACCCGGACCTCCTCGCGAACATGTGGCGGAACCCCGGCGAGACCGCCGACGGGCTCGACAACGACGGCAACGGACTTATCGACGACATCTTCGGGGCCGACTTCGCCAACGGCGATGGCAACCCGATGGACGACAACAACCACGGCACGCACGTTGCCGGCACCATCGGTGCGGTCGGCAACAACAGCGTCGGTGTGGTTGGCGTGAACTGGTCCGTCAAGATCATGGCACTGAAGTTCCTTGGTGCCGACGGTAGTGGTGCGATTAGCAACGCGGTCGCGTCCCTCGACTACGCGGTGAACAAGGGCGCGAAGGTTTCAAACAACAGTTGGGGCGGCGGCGGGTACAGCACCACGATGGCCGCAGCCATCGGGCGCGCGCAAACGGCGGGTCACATCTTCGTTGCCGCGGCCGGCAACAGTGCCCAGAACATCGACACCACAGCCAGCTACCCGGCGAGCTACATCCAGAGCTACAACAACGTCGTCACGGTCGCGGCCACGGGCAGCAACGACGCGCTCGCGAGTTTCTCCAACTTCGGCGCCAGTTCTGTTACGCTCGCCGCGCCCGGTGTGAGCATCCTCAGCACGACGCGGAACGACACGTACAGCAGTTTCAGCGGCACCTCGATGGCGACACCACACGTCGCGGGCGCGATCGCGTTGTACTGGAACGCGAACCCGACCCTTAGCTACACGCAGGTAATCGACAAACTGAAGTCGTCCGTGGACACGGTTGCCGGGCTGAGCGGAATGGTTTCCACCGGCGGCCGACTGAACGTCGCGAAGATGTTCGCGTCCACCAGTCCGCCCGTCGCGCCTGGCCCGAAGGTAGTCTCCGCGGTCTACAGCGGCACGACCGCGACGCAACTCAACAAGGTGCGGATTACGTTCGACACGGCCATCACCGCGAGTTCGTTCACGACCGCGGACATCGTGAGCTTCAACGGCCCGAGCGGTGCGATCACCACGACCTACACCGTCACGCCCGTGGCCGGTTCCGCCACGCAGTTCGACATCGGGTTCGGCGCGCAGACCGCCGCGGGCACGTACTCACTTACGTTCGGGCCGAGCATTCAGGACACGGCCGGCAAGTCGATGGATCAGAACGGTAACGGCACCGCGGGCGAGACGACCGCCGACCGGTTCACTGCGACCGGGAGCCTGGTGCTCAACGTGAACCGCACGTTCTCCGCGACCGGGCTGCCGCTGGCAATCAAGGATCGTCAGACGACGACCTCGACCATCACCGTTACCGAAAACGTGAAGATCACCGACCTGAACGTGAAGGTGGCAATCGCACACACCTACGACAGCGACCTGGTCATCACGCTCACGTCGCCGACGGTGAACGGCGTGGCCGGCAAGACGGTGACGCTGTTCAACCGCCGTGGCGGGAGCGGCGATAACCTCACCAACACCACGTTTGACGACGAGGCGACGACCGCAATCGCGAGCGGCGTGGCTCCGTTTAGCGGTTCGTTCAAGATCGAGAACACGACCGGGAACCTGCTTTCCGCATTCGACGGGCGGAGTACCCAGGGTGTGTGGACGCTGAAGGTGAGCGACAAGGCGAACGCCGACATCGGCAGTCTGACGGCGTGGTCTTTGCTCGTGAATGGGACCATCGGCAGCGTGACCGGGTCCGGTCAGGCGCGGACCCTCGGCTTCCTCGACGAACCGGCGTTCGCTGAGGAGTTCGATGCGTTCGCGTTCGACGCGGCACCACTCGCGGTCGCGACGAGCGAACCGGTGCGCGAAACTTCTTCGGCGCCGTTCGCCGTTGACTACGGTTTCGCGAGTGATTCGGTATCGTGGCTGTCGCCGGAAGCCGCGCGCAGGGAGTTCGCCTCACGGACAGCAGAGAGCGCGAGTTACACGCACCGCGAGTCGCGCCCCGCGAACAACGACGACTTCGGCGAACCGCACACCGCTGCGCTCGCGACTCTCTACTTCCCACCGGACGCGGCCGAATCGGATTCCGACACCGGCGACTTCGTCGGCGACGCGGCCGACGCGGAGTGACGCGGATTGTCCTGATACACCCGGTGATGGTGTGGCATTTCTGGACGAGCCGCGACCGCCGGGGAGCGGGAGGGGGTTACCTCTCCCGCTCCCCGGCGGTCGCGGCTCGTTCCAATGCGACAATCTCGCCGGGTTCGTGGATGAGAGCGGGGCTACTCGCCTTGACTCGGTGCCGTCCGTCGTGTGTGCTGATAGCGGGTTCACAACTCACGGAGTCGCACGCGATGGGAATGGAGAATTACTCCCCACACCAGCAGAAGATCATCAAGCGGTACTACGACAACATCGATCAGGTCGCGTGGCAGCGCCTTGCGGAGTTGGTAGCCGACCTGTACCTCGCCGAAGGGAAGAAACGCGACAAGTTGTGGGTGTCCGCAGCGAACTTCATGGAGAAACTGAAGGTGCCACCGGCCCGCATCGAGGCGATCGCTGGGAAGAAAGACGTGGAAGCGCTCGCGAAGCTTGTCAAGGAATTGATGGGCAAGGAATAGCGACGAGTTGCGAGCAAAGGCGGGAGAGAAGAACTTTGGCTGCATCTCCTGCCTTTGCTCGCGACTCGTTACTGCCACCCTCTTCTGCGGAACACCCAGCCGGCTGCGAACAACCACGCCACCGCCAAGCCCAGCGCCGCGGCCAGGTGCCGCCAGTGGGCCGTTTGCACCGTGCCGCTCAGCGCCGCGTGCAAGATGCGCGGCCCGTGGAACTCGACCGCCAAGTACGACAGGAACGGGATGCCGTTGAGCGAACAGATGAGCAATAGCATCGAGACGGAGAGCAGGTAGCACATCCCGCCGAAGAACGCGGCCCGCTGTGTCTTCGCCCACGCCGCGATCGTCATTCCGATACCCAGGAACCCGCCGCCGACCGCGAACAGCGCCAGCCAGAAGAACAGGCTCGACAACACGTCCGGCTTGTAGACGGCCGCGAGTGTGGCCGCGAGTCCGATCCCGAACACCGGGTAGAACACGAACTTCGCCGCGAGCAACTCGGTGGGCGACGCTGGCGTGAGCGCTTGCGCAAGCAGCACGCCACGTTCGCGTTCCTCGCAGTTGAGCGTGGGCAACAGGTACACACACGCGAAGTACAGCGCGAACACCACCATGCCAGTTGCGATCGCGGCGCGGAAGTCGAGCACCTTTCCGCCCAGCCCGCGTCGGTCGATGGTCAGGTCCGGCACGAGTGGCGCGCCCACATCGGCCTTGCGTCCGGCTTCGACCTGCTCCTGGAACCGCTTGTGCGATTCCAAAACGAGCCAGTTGTTTTCCGCGTCGAAGGCCGGTGTGTCAGGCATCTTCGCATCTGTCATCTTCTTCGCGGCTTCAATTGCGAATGCACGCCGGCTCTCCTTCCACACCCACTGTTCGTAAGGCGCCAGCGCGCCGGGTTCGCTGTCGGGGTGCCACACGGACACCTGCACTGCCGGCCGCTTGCCCGGCTCGTTCACGTGTCGAATCTGGATCGAGCCGGTGCCGGTCTCCGCAGCGATCACGCCATCGACGTCGTCGGGTTTTCGGAGTTCGCGGAACCGAACCTGCGCTTTCAGTTCCGGCGGCACGTTCGCCTGCAGGTGCCTGACGAGCGGGGTGGGTCGATCGAACTCGATGAAGCAGTGGTGAACGCCGCCGACCATGCTCGTGCCTGCGGCCGTGGTTTCGCCCGGTGTGAATACACTCAAGAGAACCGCCATCGCGAGCAGCAGGAACGCGAGCGCGATCCCGCCGCGGTTCGCGATGTGCCGCGAGAACTCTTTCGTCAACAACGCCTTCAGGATGTACCAGCGCATTACGGTTCCTGCGAGGCGCGTCGGTTTAGCGCTCGCCCGCCGGGGCGAGCGCTAAACCGACGCGTGAATGTCAGTCAAACGCGAGACCGGTTAGTTTCAGGAACGTCGCGTGGAAGTCGAACTCGCGTGTGCGGATGCGTAATGCCCGTCCGGCCGCGACCAGCGCTGCGAGATCGTTGCGCCCGGCGGGTGTGTCCATGTCGTAAACGAACCGCTCGCCGTCGTCGCGGATCACGTCCACCTTGCGCTCGGTGTGTTGCTGTTTCAGCGCGAGCGGCGAATCGAGCGCGACCAACTTCCCGCGAGCCATGATCCCGACACGGTCGCAAATCTTCTCGACCTCGTCCATGTCGTGCGTGGTCAGAATGATCGTCGCGCCCGCTTTGACTCGCTCGCGGAGAATGCGGTGGACGACTTCGGCGGAGTGGATGTCGAGGTTCGCGGTGGGTTCGTCAAGGTAGAGGATTTGAGGTTCGTGCAGTATCGCGCGTGCGAGCAGGAGTTTCTTTCGCATCCCGAGCGAGTACCCGCGCACGGGAAGGTCGGCGGCCTCGTCGAGTTCGACCATCTTCAGCACTTCGGCGGCGCGCAATCGCGGTACGTTGTAGAGTTGGCCGAAGAACTCCAGGTTCCGGCGCCCGGTGAACTCCTCGAAGTGGTTCTCGCGGTCCGGGACGTACCCGAACGTCGGCTTGATGTTGGCCCAGTCGCGCACGACATCCCGCCCGCCGATGGTGACGCCTCCAGCGCTGGGTTTGCGCTGACCGATGAGTACACGAATGGTGGTGGATTTGCCGGCGCCGTTCGGACCGAGCAGCCCAAACAACTCTCCGCGGCGGATGTCGAGATCGAGTCCATCCACGGCGGCGAACGCGCCGTACAGCACGCGCAAGCCCGCGATGCGAATCATTGCGTCGGGAGGCATCAAGTGGGTTCACCGCTGAGACCGCGGAAAAGACACGAGAAGATAGAACACAAAATCGCCGCGCGGCGTGTCGAACCGCCGGCGTGAGCCGGCTGGGTTTGGCGGTTTCAACGGACCCGGCCGGCTCACGCCGGCGGTTCGACGGCGCAGTTCGTGTACTTGATCGTGTTGAAGTATTTCGCGTGCGGGTGGTGGATCACGATCGCGGTGGTGCTCTGCTCCGGTTCGAGTTGGAACTGCTCGCTCAACGTGATCCCAACTTGCGTCGGGTCGATGAGCGTGAAGAGCTGCGCCTGATCTTCGAGCGCCGGGCACGCGGGGTAGCCGAACGAGTACCGGCACCCGCGATAGTGGCCCTTGAACAACTTCTCGACACGCGGCGAGTCGTCCGCGTCGATGCCCCACTCGCGGCGCAGTTGCTGGTGGAACATTTCCGCCAGCGCTTCGGCACACTCGACGCCGAGGCCGTGCAGGTAGAGATAGTCCTGGTACTTGCCGGTTTCGTACCAGCCGTGCGCGATGCGCGTGACCTCGTGACCCATCGTCACCGCCATGAAGCTGACATAATCAACGGCCTTGCCGTCGCGAAGAGGCTCGACGTAATCGCTCAGGCAGAGGTATTTGCCGAAATCCTGCCGCGGGTAGTCGAACTCTGCCTTAGGTGTTCGGTGGTCGTCCTCATACACGGTGAGTTTGGTGCCGTTGCTCGCGGCCGGGAAGAAACCGTAGGTCGCAGCGGGGCGCAGGATGTTCTCGGCGAGGCACAGCGCCTTGAGTCGTGCGAACGCGGGCTGTGCCACCTCTGCGATCTGGCGTGCGTGTTCGGCGGGCTTCACCCCGCCCTTCTTGAACTGCCACTGCGTGCCGAACAGCGTGAGTTCGTTGATGTACTTGAACACTTCACGCATGTCGAAATCGGTGCGTGCTCGCGAACCGAGGAACGGCGGCACCGGCACGTCAGGCGCCTTCGCCAGCGACGGCGAGCGATGGGGAAGATCAGTTCGTTTAGCCGCGACCCGCAGGGGAGCACTGACGCTTGAGTCATTCGTTGACGCGAGCGCGCTCCCCTGCGGGTCGCGGCGACGCGAGCCTGCTGATTTCGCCATACCCTTCAACGCGACGCTGCCGACGCGCTCCAGTTTCTTGCGCGCGGCGAGTTGGTCCATCACGCGCAGCCCCTCGAAGGCGTCTTCACCGTAGAAGACCTCGCCCCGATAGAGCGCCCGCAGGTCCTGCTCGACGTACCGCCGGTTGAGCGCCGCTCCGCCGAGGATCACGGGCGGCGCCAGTCCGCGCTCGTTCAGCGTGACGAGGTCTTCCTTCATGATGACGGTGGACTTCACCAGCAGTCCGCTCATGCCGATCGCGTCGGCGTTCTGCTTCTGAAGCTCCGCGATCATCGTGTCGATCGGCTGCTTGATGCCGAGATTGAACACCTTGTAACCGTTGTTCGTGAGGATGATGTCCACGAGGTTCTTGCC
>SXID01000260.1 GCA_005772955.1 Planctomycetia bacterium | reverse complement strand
TGTATGTGGCCTCCTTTTCGCCTTCCTTGACAGTCACTTCTTTCTTGTCCTTGTTGAACTCGACGAGGGTGACTTCGTCCGCGACGACCAACCCGGCCATAAAGAACAGGCAGGCGAAGGAGAGCAGCAGTTTACGCATCAGAAAACTCCTGAGAGACTGACCGCCAACCGGCGTGGTACCAGGTGGTGCGAGCGGACGACCGACGGCGCTGGTATTGAACGCGAGAGGGTGTCGTGGGTCAAGCGGGTGTGCCCGGTATCACGCGATCCTCACACGTCCTGTTCCGCTTTCGCGTGGGGACATGTGTTATCATCACCACATGGTTCCCGCGAGAGTTCTGCTCCAAATCGAGGTACTCGATGTTCCGTCACACGCACGCCTGCCGGTCGTGGTCCCGCGTCTGGGCTGCTGTCGTGGGTGTGTTTACGGCATTTGCACTGGGCGTGGTCGCGCAACCACCAGAGGAGGAAGACCCAAAGGGCGGCGTGAAAAAGCGTGTCGTGGTTGAAGATGACCCTGTAATCGTGAAGCCGAAGGGACCGGGCATCGGCCCCGGGACCGCGCCGGATGCGCGGCTCGACGAACTCGCACGCGGTGTGGATGAAGTCACCCACGCCGCGATCAAGGAACTCTTTCAGAAGCACGTTGTCCCGTTTGACCGCCTGACCACGAAGGCTGCCAGCGCGCGGATCAAGCCGATTCCCGTGGCGCGCGGTGAACGGCTGCCGCTACAGTTCGGCGTGCAGGAACTTGATCGCGACGGTCAGGTCGGTGCGCCGCAACCGATCAACGCGAGCGAAGTTCGGAAGCTGGAGTATTTCGAGGAGATCGCTCTCGCGGAGGCGAACGCCGTACTCGCGGCCAAGCCGTTCGGCACCGCGAACGGCCCGCAGGGGTGGACCGCACTTGACCAACTTGGCGCCGCGGAGCGCCTCATGTCTGCTGCGCTCCGGTTTCACGACTACGCTCGAGAGCGGAACATCCGGCGAGGCCGGGGCTGGGACGAGATGCGCAAACCGCTCGCGGACCGCTTACGCGAGGTGCGACTCCTCCAGTTGAAGAACGCGGTGACCGTGGCTGACTGGACGCGCGTCCGAGAAACGGGCAGCCGGCTCATGCTCGCGTATCCGAAGGACGGCACCGTCGCGGCGGAGGTTGCAGCGGCTCGCGTACTCGAAGCGAAGCGCCTGCTCGCGTCAGAAAAGCACTTCGACCACGTCAAGGCGAAGGAACTACTCGACGAGTTCGAGGCGAACTACCCCGGTGGGGGCGGCGAACCGGTGCGCGCGATTCGCACCGAACTGACTCGTCTTGCGCAAGCCGCCTTCACGCGAGCAAAGGACAAGAAGGAGGTGAAAGACCTGACCGCGGCGCGCGACGCGCTAACACGGGCCGTCGCGCTCGACCCCACGATTCCCGGCGCGCGCGAGATGCAGCGCGAACTGAAGACCGGTTACCAGACACTCTACGTCGGCGTGCGGCAGTACCCGGAATTGATGTCGCCGATGCTCGCCCGGCTCGACAGCGAGAAGCAGGCGGTGGAATTGCTATTCGAGGGACTGCTCGCGGAGGTACCGGACGAAGGGAAGGGGGCGCGATACCGGGCCGCCGGTGCGGTCGCGTTGCCGGCCGTCTCCCCAGGCGCCCGCGAGTTTAGCCTCCGCACGTTCGACCGCGACGCCTCAGGGCGCTTCGGGTTTGAGTCGCACGATGTGGTGAGTACCCTAAAACTGCTAGCAACGCGGACTGATACGTGGAGCGCGTATGCACTGCCGTGGTTCGACGAACTGCCCACGCCAAAGGATAACACAACGGTGCGGATGGCGTTCAAGCAGGGGCACCCGGACCCGCGCTCGCTGCTCACGTTCAAACTGCTCCCCGCTCGCTGGATGGATACCAAGGGCATCCGCATCGACGACCGCGTTTTCGCGGAGGCGCCGGTGGGCACTGGTCCGTTCCGGCTGCACGCGAATCCGAAGGCCGAGGGCAATGCCCCGCGCGAAATGGTGTTCATCGATAACCCGCTCTACGGCCGCTGGCGGGACCGCGCCAACCAGCCGTTCATTAAGGAGGTCCGGCTGCTCGAAGTGGCGAAGGTTCACAATGTGGTCGAGGCGTTCCAGCAGGGCAGTCTGCACGTCCTCACCGATGTCCCGACCGGTGACCTGGAGAAGTACCGGGCCGCGCTCGCGGGCAAGGTGGAGGAGCACACCGCGACCAACAACCGCCGCGTTCACATACTCGCGGTGAATCACGGTCGCCCGGCGCTGCGGAACAAGGCGCTACGGCAGGGGCTTTCGCTTGCGATCAACCGCGAGACGATCTTGGCGGATGTGTACCGGGCGGGTCGCGGCGATGTTCACAAGTCGATGACCGGGCCGTTCCCGCCGCAGAGCTGGGCGACCGCGAAGGGGAAGGACGGTCAGCCGATACCACTGGTTAACTCCGACCTCGCCCTGACGCGACTCCGCTCCTACCTCTTTGACATGGGCGCGCAGTCCGAGATCGAACTCGCGTACCCAAGCGAGGACCCTCAAGCCAAACTTGCGTGCGAGAGGATCAAGGCGCAAATCGAGGGACTGTTCAAGGACGCACCGGGTCGGAAGCTCACGATCCGGCTCGAACCGATCTCGACACGCGATTTGCTCCTACGCGTCCACGACGAACACCGCTACGACCTCGCCTATGTGCCGTTCGACTACCCGGACGACTGGTATCCGTTCGCGTTGGGCGCGACGCTCGACCCACTCGCGGCGGAACGCGGCGGGCGCAACTTCACCGGGTTTCTGACGAAGGGTAACGGTGCCGACGCGGAAGACACGCGCCTGGGCCGGTTGTTGGACGAACTGCGAGCGTATCGCGAGTTCGGCGCATTGGCCGCGAAGACCGCGGAGGTTCAGAAGTTGTTCAACGAGTGCGTGCCTTTCGTACCTCTGTGGCAACTCGACCGGCACACGCTGTTCAGTACCAACGTGAAGGTCTACACCGACTCTTCCGACACGCCCGTCAGCCCCAAGGTGCTGAACCCGACGACGCTGTTCCAGGGCGTCGCCCGCTGGCGTCTGGAGTGACTCCCAGGCGCACCGAGGGGTGGTTCAGTCGCCGGTGCCGTCGAACAGCGGGCGGATGACGTGGCCGTGGTTCAGTTGCACCGGGCGGCCCAGGCGGTCGCGGACCTCCGAGTGCGGGTCGATGCCCAGCACGGAGTACACCGTTGCGCCGATGTCGTCGGGTGAGTACGGCGTCGTGGTAGGGTAACCGCCGTGCTTGTCGCTCTTGCCGATCACCTGACCGCCGCGGACGCCCGCACCCGCGAACAGGCCACTGAAGCACGGCCCCCAGTGTTCGCGCCCGGACTGCTTGTTGATCTTCGGCTCGCGTCCGAACTCGCCGACCATCATGAGCAGCGTGTCCTCAAACAACCCGCGATCGGCCATGTCGTCGAGCAACGCTGACACGCCGGTGTCCAGTGGCGGGAGCAAGTCCTTCTTCAGGCGGTTGAATGCGTCGCCGTGCGTGTCCCAGTTCTGCACGCGGCCCATGTTCGCCTGCACGACGGGCACGCCCGCTTCAATGAGTCGGCGGGCAAGCAAGCACGATTGCCCAAAAGCGTGTCGGCCGTACTTGTCGCGCACGGTCGCCGGTTCCTTGTCGATGTCGAACGCCTTCGCAACCTTCCCCGAAGTGAGAACCGCGAGCGCCTGGTGCTGCTGGTCGGTCATCTTCTTCGTTTCGGCCTGCTCCGATAGCCATCTCCGCTGATCGTTGACGGCGGTGAGTAGCGACATGCGATCCTTCAGTTGCGTCACGTCCATGCCGGTCGCGGGGCGGAGGTTCTCCACCTTGAAGTCGGCCTTGTTGGGGTCTTGTGTGATTTGCATCACGTCGTGCTTCGGCCCGAGGAAGCCCGCGTGTTGACCCGGCCACAGCAGCGGGCCTTCCATCAGGTATGTCGGCAGGTTCACGCCGCACGGCGTCCCTTCGGGCGCGCCGCGGTGGTAACTGCGTCCGGCGGCGTAATTCGGGAAGTCGTCGCGCGAAGCGATCTTGTCGAAGAACGCGCCTGGCTGCTTGTGTCCGGTGAGGACGTGGTGCGTGGCGACGAGGTGGTTGTTCTCGCGGTGCGAGAGCGACCGCACGATGGAGTACATCTTCGACCGAGCCGAGAGTTTCGGGATGTGTTCGCTCGCGAGCAACCCAGTCGTCTTCGTCTGGTTGGCCTTGTAGTCGCCGCGAATCTCCGCGGGCGCGTCTGGTTTGGGATCGAACGTTTCGAGATGGCTCGCTGCCCCGGTAAGGAACACGATCAAAACCGACTTCGGTTTCTTGCCGTTGGCCAGCGAGGGTGCGTCCTTCGAGCCGGCGTGAGCGAACGACGACAGTCCTAGACCAAGCAACCCGGAGTAGCCGACCTGAAGGAGTTCGCGACGGTTGATACCGATGGTGTGGCGGGGTGCAACGGGCATGGTGAACCCTCAGAAACGCGGAGGTTCGGCGGGATACGTCTATTAGAGCATGTCGAAACATTGGGGCAAGTGCGATCCGGGAGATCGGCACGCGCACAGAAACACGCGACGTCTCAAGCGGCGAGCCGCTTGAGACGTCGCGTGTTTCTGTGCGCACTCACAGCGTTGGACCGATCGACCACGGGGCGAACTCTTCTTCGCCAACGCCGTTCAGTTCGCTCTTCGTCTGCTCGCCGCTCGCGACCGAAAGCACCTTCTCGAAGATTTCTCGGCCGACGGTTTCGACCGGCACACCGTCGAGGATTTTCCCGGCGTCGATGTCCATGTCGCTGATCATGTGCGTGTAGAGCGGAGTGTTGGTCGCGACCTTCACGCACGGGGCTGGCTTGCACCCGAACACGCTCCCACGACCCGTTGTGAACACGCACACGTTCGCTCCTCCAGCGACGATGCCGGTCATGCTCACGGGGTCGTATCCGGGCGTATCCATCACCACGAACCCCTTCGCCGTCACCGGCTCCGCGTAGCGGTACACGTCCACCATCGCGGTGCCGCCGGCTTTCGCGATCGCGCCCAGCGATTTCTCGTAGATCGTCGTGAGACCGCCTTCCTTGTTGCCAGGGGAAGGGTTGTTGTTGATCTCCGCGCCGAACATCGACGTGTACCACTCCCACCACTTGATGCGCTCGACCAGCTTCTCGCCCACTTCCTTCGACACCGCGCGGCGAGTGAGGATGTGTTCGGCCCCGTAAATCTCGGTGGTTTCGCCCAGGATGCTTGTGCCGCCTTGCTGCACCATCATGTCGCTTGTGACGCCGAGAGCCGGGTTCGCGGTCACGCCGCTGTTGCCGTCGGAACCACCGCAGTTCGTTCCGAGGATCAGGTGCTTCGCGGAGAGTTGAACCCTTCGGACGTCGTTCACTTTCGGTAGCATCTCCGCGACCGCTTTCACACCGGCTTCGACGGTCTTGCCGATCCCGCCGCACTCTTGAATCGAGAGCGCGAGCGGCGCGCCCTTCTTCCCATCGAGTTGGAGCAGGTTCAGGTGCTCGTTCTCGATCAGGTGCGAGGCCTGCACGATCTCGCACCCGAGACCGACGAGCAGGTACGCCGCGACGTTTGGGTGACGGGCGAAGCCCGCGAGCGTGCGGTCGAGTTGCTGGTGGTCCGGGCCATCGTACTGCATCCCGCAACCCTGGCGGTGAACGATCGCGATCACGCCGTCCACGTTTGGGTAATCTTTCAGTAGTCCCAGACCCCGGATGCGGTCAGCGATGTACTTGCTGGTACTCGCGGAACAGTTCACGGTGCTGATGATCGCGAGGTAGTTTCGCGTGCCGTATCGCTGATGAACCGCTTTGCCCGCGCCGCGGTCGAAGCCCATGAACGAGCGGTATTCCGCCGGCGGCGGAAGCGGTGCCGGGATCTGGCTTGCGTAGGCATAGTCACGCGCGAACGCGCCCGCGATCACGTTATGGACGTGGACGTGTTCTCCGGTCGCAATGTTCCGGCCGGCGAAGCCGATCACCTGCCCGTACTTGTGAATCGGGTCGCCTTCCTTGATCGGCACGAGCGCGAACTTGTGGCCCATCCCGATCCCCTTTGGGAGCGTGAATGTGCCGCCATCGAAAGCGAACGTGGTCTCTCTCGGGATCGGTTTGCGTGCGACCGCGACGTTGTCGGAGGGGCGCAGGTGAACGGCGTAATCGCTAATCGGAAATGCCATGATGGCTCCGGGGAAGGGGCGTGTTCGGGGGTGAGTTCAACTTAGCGGGTCGCGGGCCGATGTGTAACCTGAACTCCGACGCATCATGGGGCCGCATGTGCCGGTTGTGCCACGCATATGGCGGTGGGGCGAAAGTGTCTCGCCCGAGCCGGCAGCGGGTTGTTGCGGGAAGGCGTAGAACAAGTAGAATACCAAAACTCCGTAACCCATACCGTGTCCGATCTTCCTCCGTCCTGCTATCTTGACGGCCAACACGGGGGTTCGCCGTCATGGGCGCGTTATCAATCGGCCGCGGGTCGCGGAAAGGTCGGGCGATGGACAAGCTTCTTTGCTTCGGGGTACTCGGTGTCGGTGCCCTTATGCTTGTCGTGTTTCTCCTCGACCTCGTCGCTGGGATTCCATTCGGTGGAGGAGTGTCGAAAAATAATCCGTTTGCCCTCGCGGATATCCTGGGCCTGCTTGGTTCCGCTGTCGTCGTCTATCTCGGTTGGAACTCGCTTCGGGATCTGAAGTGACTCTATCCGTCAATGTGTCGGTAACCCCGCGTCTCGCTTCGTCAATTCAACGACCGCCGCAATTAAGCCATCTTCGGTGAAGGAAGTTGCCTCGGCCGCGACCGGGTAGCCCAGCGCGCGGATCGCGTTGCCGGTTTCCGGACTGATCGCAACGAGCCGAATCTCGCCACGTTCCACACGCCCGCGAATGGTCTCGTCGAAGCCGTGCAACACGCCTCGCGCGATGTTGGAACTCGGCAGCGTGACGTAACGAATCTCCCCGCGTCGGAGCGCATCGAGGACGGTCGCGCTCGGTGCTGTCACGTCCACCTGATCGTACACCGCGACCTGCTCCACAGTAGCGATCTTCGCGAGTTCGTCGCGCAGCAATTCGCGACCGCGGTTAGCTCGCGCGAGCAGCACACGCCTCCCGCTGACGTACGGCTTCAGTGCGTTGGCCAACCCTTCTGACGAGAAGGTGGCTGCGGGCACGACATCGGCACGGAGCCGGTATTCGCGGAGCGCTCCGTCTGTCTTCGGGCCGATCCCAGCGAGTTTCACACTGCCCAACGCGCGCAGGTCGAAGCCGATCGCATCGAGCCGGCGGAGTAGGGCGTGAACCCCGTTCGCGCTGGTGAACACAAGCCAGCCCCATTCGCCGCGGCGCAGTTGATTGAGCGCGGCATCCACCTTCGTGAAATCGGTCAGGTCGCGGATCTCGACGGCTGGCATTCGCGAAACGACTGCGCCGAGGTGTTCGAGTTTCCGAACCATACCACCGGCCTGGTGCGAAGGGCGCGTGACAAGCACGCGTTGACCGAACAGTGGGCGGCCTTCGAACCACGGGTGCGCCGCTCGCTGTGCGACCACCTCACCGATGAGGACCAGGCCGGGCGCTTCCAGTCCCGCGTGCCGCCGGGTTTCTTCCAGTGTGCCCAGTGTCGCGAACACGGATCGCTGTTCGCCGAGCGACGCACGCTCCACAATCGCGGCGGGCGTGTCGGGCGACTTCCCATACTTGAGCAGTTCCCCGACGATCACTGGGAGCCGGGCGATGCCCATGTAGATTGCAAGCGTACCCGGGAACGCGGCGACGGCTTTCCAGTCAAGTTTGTTGCCGGGCTTGGTCGGTAGCTCGTGCCCGGTGATGAGTGCGATGCTGCTCGAATACAGTCGGTGCGTGAGCGGAATTTCGAGGTACGCGCCCGCCGCAATCGCCGCGGTCACGCCGGGCACGATCTCGTAAGCGAGGCCCGCGGCGCGGAGCGCTTCGGCTTCTTCACCGCCGCGCCCGAAGATGAGCGGGTCGCCGCCTTTCAACCGCACCACGGTCTTGCCTGTGGTCGCTGCTTCGACGAGCTTCTTGTGGATGTGCGGGTACTTGTCCGGGTGATTGCCGGGCAGGTCGCGAACACAGATGCGTTCGGCATGTGTGGGTGCGAGGTCGAGCAGGCGCTCCGGCACGAGCTGATCGTAGAGGACGAGATCGGCACGTCCGAGCACTTCCGCCCCACGAACCGTGAGCAGACCGGGGCTGCCGGGGCCGGCGCCGACGAGGAATACGAACGGGTTCGCGGGGTCGTTTTGCATTTCGTCTTCGGCGAGCGTCGGCGTCCGCCCGCCGGTACTTCGGAAGTAACCGGCGGGCGGACGCCGCGCCGCTCGCTCTACACCGCGACCTCCTCGGCCGCCTCGGATTCCTCGTTCTCGTTCGGGTCGAAGCCTGGGAACAGGTGACAGATCAGAATGCCGGCCAAGTACAGCCCGAACATCGGCATGAACAGATACATCATCGTGACCACGTCGGGCGTGGGCGTGACCATCGCCGCGAAGAACGCGATGATGATACACGCATAGCGCCACTTCGTGAGGTAGTCTTGGGCGCTGAAGATGCCGATTCGGTTCAGGAAGACCATCACGAGCGGTGTCTGGAACGAAATTCCGAACACCAGCGGCAGGATGATCGCGAGGCTGAGCCATTCGTTGAGTCGGATGTCAGGGTCGAACCCAAGCATCTCGTTGAACTTCAACAGTGCCTTCACCGCGCCGGGTAGCACGATGAACTGACACAGCAGCACGCCGCCGACGAACAACAGCACACTCGGGCAAAAGAACAGCCGCGCGTACCACTTCTCGTGCGGGTACAGTCCGGCCCCGACGAACGCCCAGAACTGGTACGCGATGAACGGGCACGCGAGCACGATCCCGCACAGGATCGACACTTTGAAGTACACCACGAACGCTTCTTGCGCGCTCAACGTGGTAATGTACTTTTTGCTGTCGATGAGGATCACACCGGTGTCGCTCATCCCACTGATCTCGGCCGGGTAGACTTCCAACTCTACCGGCAACCGCTCCGGCGCGCCCGTCTTGACCGTGCCGAACGCTGGCTCGAACTGTTTCGGGCTCACCAGGACACGCAACTTTTGCGGCGAGCCGAGTAATATCACTCGCTCCTCCGGGCTGAGTGCGCCGATGTTGTTGCCGTTCGAGTCCAGTTTCTTGCGGACCTCGGCGATGGCATTCGGATCGGAAAGGGTAATCTGTGCCAGCTTCTCGTTGGCGTTCTTGACTGCTCTGCGGTAGAAATAGTCGCGCGTTTGTGTCTCGACTGGATCGGTGATGACGGTGAGCATCGGGCGGCCGACGCCGATGTTCCTGTTCCCGATCGAGGTGCCAATCGCGTCGAGGATGAAGCCGATCACGAGGAAGAGCAGGAGCCACTTCAGCGCGTTGAGCATCCGGTAGCGGAGTTCCTCGATGTGCTCGCCCAGGGACATCCGGGTGTCCTTGAACATGTCGTCGGGGTACTCGTTGTACTTTTCCTTGATCTTGTTAATCGCTGCGGTGGGCATGACGACGGACCCCGATGCTGGGGATAACCCAACCCGAGGCGAAGGTGCCCAACCGGTTGGCAAAAGTGGGTGAGGCTGGAAGGTCATTTCTTATCGTATGAAGCGGACTCGACACACACAAGCCAGGCTTGGCGTAGCCCGCCGCATGTGGCTCGCGAGAACTCAACTCAGGGCAAGTGAGGCAAGACGTTCCGGTCATGCCGGCCACAACTCATTTCGTTCGCGGGCACCGCGTTTGCCGTGTGCAGACGAGACTTTACGCGGGGCGATAATGCCCCCGTGGACGGACTCGCGTACCGGTAGGAGCCTTCCAATGCGCCGCCGATTGTTCGTGTTGACCTTGATCGCTCTGGCTGGGTGCGGCCGTTACTCCGGGCCACTCGAAAATCGCCAGTTGGGACGCGCCGACGGTCGCTCCCCCGACGGCACCGCATTCACCATCGAAGAGCAGAAAGTTCGCGGCCGCGAACGGCTCTCCGTCACGGAAGACGACTTCCGCATCGGGCCGAAGGGCTACATCGACCGCCCCAGTCCGACCGGACGGTAAATCCGTCGAAAGTTGTAAAGTCGGAAGTCGTGAAGTCGAACACCTCTTCGTCGGGGCCTTCGACTTTACGACTTTACGACTTTACGACGTGCCGCGAAGCACGCAGTATGAGCGTATTCACTGCACATCACTTGTTAGCCGGAGGGCCGTCATGGGGCTTCGCGATTGGGTGTCGGGACAGTTCATTGACATCATCGAGTGGACCGAGCCGAGCCAAAACGAGATCCTGGCGCACCGGTTCACGCGACACAAAAACGAAATCAAGAACGGGGCGAAACTCATCGTCCGGGAAGGGCAAGCCGCCGGCTTCGTGAAGGAAGGGGCGCTCGCGGATGTGAAAGTGCCGGGCATGTACACGCTCGACACGAAGAACATGCCGATCCTCTCCACCGTCCTCGGCTGGAAGTACGGTTTAGAGTCGCCGTTCAAGTGCGAGGTGTACTTCATCTCCACGCGGCAATGGACAAACCAGAAGTGGGGCACGCAGAACCCCATCATGTACCGCGACCCGGAGTTCGGGCCGGTGCGCCTGCGGGCGTTCGGGAACTACGCGTTCAAGGTCACCGACCCCGGCACTTTCCTGAAGGAACTCGTTTCCACCGATCCGTCGTTCGAACTGTACGAGATTTCCGCGCAGTTCCGCAACGTGGTGGTTTCGCGGTTCATCGACGCGCTTGGATCGTCGAAAATTCCAATGCTAGATCTCGCGGGAAACTACGAGAAGGTCGGGAAGATCGCGCTCGAACGTATCGCGCCGGAAATGGCGAAGATGGGCGTGTCACTGACGCAGTTCTTCGTCGAGAACATCTCGTTGCCGCCAGAAGTGGAAGCGGCACTCGACAAGCGGTCCCAGATGTCTGTGCTGGGCAATCTCGACCAGTACACCAAGTTCCAGACCGCGGAGGCGATCCCGACCGCAGCCGCGAACCCCGGCGGCCTTGCCGGAATGGGCGCGAGCCTCGGCGCGGGCGTTGCCATCGGGAACCAGATGGGCGGCGCGTTCGCGGGTGCCGCGGGTACGAGCGGTGTCGTAACGCCCGCAAACACGCAAACTCCGGCCGCTGCCGCCGGACCGCCCCCGCTGCCGATGGCGGTCGCGTTTCATGTCGCGATGAACGGCGCGCAGGCTGGGCCTTTCGACATGGGCGCGCTCGCGGGACACGTTAACGCCGGGCGGATAACGCGCGCGACGCTCGTGTGGCGCACCGGGATGGCGGGCTGGGCCGCGGCTGAGGCCGTGCCCGAACTCGCGACGCTGTTCGCTGCGGTGCCGCCTCCGCTGCCAGGTTGAACACTTGTCTTAGCCGCGAGTTGGAGGCGAGCGCGGACGTCCACACCCGCCTCCAACTCGCGGCTAACCTGTTCGTCCAGAATCCTCCTTCCTGACAACATACATGAGCACGCCCCCCCCGCTACCGCCCGAAGACGCCGCTCCGCCGTCGTTGCCGACCGAGCCGCCGGTCGAGAAGGAGCCGACGGTTTCGAACGCTCCCCCGAAGGGAAAACTATTCCCGTGCTTGAACTGCGGGGCGAAGGTCGAGTTCGATCCACGCGAGCGTGCGCTGAAGTGCCCGTACTGCTCGCACACCTCAAACGTCGAAGTGGGCGGCGCGGAAGTCGAAGAGCGCAGCTTCAACGAGTACGTGAGCAAGCTCGTGAAGGGCAACGTTGGCGGGATCGCTGGCCGCTCCACGCAGACGAAGTGCAGCGGCTGCGGGGCAATGGTCCTACTCGAAGACAAGGTGGTCACGGACGAGTGCCCGTTCTGTAGCACGCACCTGGAGAACAAGCCGGAAGAAGTCGAAGGGATGCTCCCGCCAGAGTCGCTGATTCCCTTCGCGGTGGACCAGCGCGGCGCGCGCGAGTCGTTTGAGAAGTGGCTGCACGGCCTCTGGTTTGCGCCGACCGAACTCAAGAAGGTCGCCAACCTCGGCCAGCTCGCGAGCGTGTACATCCCGTACTGGACCTACGACGCGATGACATACACGAGGTACCGCGGTATGCGCGGTGACGACTACCAGGAGACCGAATACTACACCGAGAAGGACTCGAACGGTAACACGGTTCAGCGCAGCCGCACCGTGACCAAAACGCACTGGTACTCGGTCACGGGCGAGGTGCAGCACTTCTTCGATGACGTTCTGGTGTGCGGGACGCAGAGCATACCGCCGCATTTGATCGGCGGCCTGGAACCGTGGGACACGGCGGAACTCGAGCCGTTCCAGGATCCGTTCCTGGCCGGGCACAAGACGGAGCGCTACGCGGTCGATCTGCAAGAGGGGTTAGTGATCGCGAAGGAGAAGATGGAGCCGGAGATCCGTAGCCTCATCAAGTCCGACATCGGCGGCGACCACCAACGCATCGAATCGACCGACACGCGATACCTCGGCGTCACGTTCAAGCACTGCCTGTTGCCAGTGTGGATCGCGAACTACCACTACCACGACAAGTTGTTCCAACTCCTGATCAACGGGCGCACCGGGAAGGTGTCCGCGGAGCGCCCGTGGAGCTGGATGAAGATCTTCCGTCTCGTCGCGATCATCTTGCTCATCATCGGGGCAATCATCGCGGTGGTGATGGCGACTACGGGGAAGGGGCGAAAGAAAGCTCAGACCGAGCACGCGACGCCCGCGTTCGCTGTCGTGGACGCATTCCCGATTCACACTCGAAGTTCACCGAGTTCCAGGAGGCGACATGGCGCGGATCGTGATGCGGACGGGCGAAGCGCTCGTCGAAGGCGACAAAGACTACCTCTGTGCGGAACCAGAGATCGTGATCGGCGAGTTAGATGGCCCGGTGGGAACCGCGCTCGCGACACTGGTCGGGGATCAGGTGAAGGGGCACACCCGTGTCTTCGCGATCCTGAACAGTGATGTGCAGGTCAAGCCCGCGACTTTGATGGTGAGCAAAGTCACCGTGGCGAGTTCGCGCTACACGAGCATCCTGATGGGCAGCGTGCAGGCCGGGATCGCCAACGGCGTGTTGGACGCCGTGCGTGAAGGCATCATCCCCAAGAAGAAAGCGAACGACCTCGGCATCATCTACTCGGTGTGGCTCGACCCGTGCGTGCTGAGTGTGCCCGAAGGGCAGATCGACCACGCCGGGCTGTTCGCGGTTAACCGCGAGGCCACGGTGAAGGTTATTCGCAAGGCGCTCGCGAACGAACCGGACATCGACTGGCTGCTGAAGAACCAGGAGACGGTCACGCACTACTTCCACCAACTCGGTCTCGACGGCAAGATCTGAAGGCCAGTGTTCGCAAGCGTGGCTCGCATTGGGCGATTGCGGGTCTGACCCAACGGTGGTCTACTGAATAGCATTCGCACCCAGTGGACTTCGGGAGGATCGGCCATGAGCGAACCGAGTCGGCGCAGAGTGACCCGTCGGCGAGTGCTGCAAGCCGGTGCGGGTCTGGCCGCAGGCGGCGTCCTCGCTCCCAACACGGCAGGCGCGGAACCGCTGCCCATCAAGAGACAGAGTGTGTACGAGGCGATTGGCGTGAAGCCACTGATCAACGCGGTCGGCACGGTCACGATGTTCGGCGGTTCGGTGATGCCGCCGGAGGTCGTCGCGGCCTGGATGGAAGCCGCCAAGCAGTTCGTCGATTTGAGCGAACTTCACGACAAGGTCGGATCGAAGATCGCAAAACTGCTGAGTGTAGAAGCCGCGTGCGTGACGACCGGTGCGGCTGGTGCGCTGTTCCTCGGCGCCGCGGCATCCGTCACACGCGGCGACAAGAAGTTCGCAAGCCGGTTGCCCGAAACGACCGGAATGCGCAACGAAGTGCTCATCCAGAAGACCCACCACAGTTGCTACGACCACCAACTGACCGGAGTCGGGGCGAAGTTGATCGAGGTGGAAACGGCCGCCGATGTCGCGAAGGCCAGGAGCGACCGAACCGCGCTGATGTTCTTCATGAACATCGCTGTGGACGCGGGGAAGATCAACCGCGAGCAGTGGATCAAACTCGCCCGCGAGCACAAGGTTCCCACGCTCATCGACGCGGCGGCTGACGTGCCGCCAGTGTCGCGCGTCGCGGAGTACGCGAAGATGGGCTTCGACCTCATCGCACTCAGCGGCGGCAAGGCGATGCGCGGCCCGAACGACACCGGGTTGCTACTGGGCCGTGCGGATCTGATCGCGGCCGCGCGGCAGAACTCGAACCCAAACTGCGGGATCGGCCGCGCACTCAAAGTCGGCAAGGAAGACATGGTCGCGCTACTCGCCGCGGTGGAGCGCTTCGTCCGGCTCGGTGACCTCGGCGAGCAAAAGGAGATCGAGCAGCGTCTCAGCGTCATCGAGAAAGCAATAAAGGTTGTGCCGACGGTGTTGTGCGAACGCATCACGCCCGCGATCGCGAACCACGTGCCGCACCTTCAGGTCGCGTGGGACGAGAAGCGAGTGAAGATTGCGCCCGAGAAGGTCGCGCGCGAACTGGCCGACGGCACGCCGTCGATCCGCATCGGCCGCGTCTCTGGCACCGGCGATAAGGGCATCTTGATTTCGGCCCTCACGCTGCAAGACGGCGAAGCGGAGATCGTCGCAACGCGGCTCGCGGAGATCCTCAAGAAAGCCGCGGGGTGAAACGAAACGGCCGCTACAGTGCCCCAACCCGCTGTGAGGAAGACACGGTATCGGTCTTAATCGTAGTCGTCACACTTCGCGTGATGTCGCCTGACGCATGCAATCCGTTTGCCGGAACCGCAACGCGGTCATCACGCTGAGCGGGATGACTACGATAAAACTGGCGAGCGAAACACGACTACGGCTTTCACACACGGAAGAGTCCTGATGCCACTCCGACTCATGCTTCCGTTTCTGCTGCTAACCGCGACCGTTTGCCCGGCGGCCGACCCGCTCGACACCGCGAAGGCCGCTGCGGGCGTGAAGGAGGTAATCGGTCACATGGGATCGGCCGGTGATCGACCGGGCAACACGCTCGCGAGCTACCGCCGGGCGATCGAATCCAGTGCGCACGCGGGCGAAACTGACGTGCGCACCACGAAAGACGGCTCGCTCGTCTGCATCCACGACGCCGACGTGGACCGCACCACCGACGGTAAAGGCAAGGTCGCGGAACTAACGCTCGCCGAGATCAAGAAGCTCGACGCCGGGGTGAAGTTCGACGCGAAGTCCAAGGGCGAGCGAGTTCCGACTCTGCGCGAGGTTCTGGAACTCTCGAAAGGGAAGATCGGCGTGATGATCGACCTGAAGGAAGAAGGCGAGGAGTACGTTAAGAAGATCACCGCGGAGGTTCGCGAGTTCGGGGAACCGAAGCGGCTCGTCCTCGGTATCCGGTCCGTCGAGAGCGCGAAGCTGTTCCGCAAATTGCTCCCGGAGGCGCGGCAGATCGGGCTGGTTCCCACCACCGCGGACATCGAGCCGTTCGCGAAGGCCGGCGTGAACGCAATCCGGTTGTGGCCAAAGTGGTTGCCCGACGAGACGCTGGTGCCGCGCGTGCGGAAGACCGGACTGGAACTTCACATCGGCGCCGGGATGGGAACGAAGGCGGAGGTTCTGCCCCTCCTGGTTCATCTGCCAGAATCGCTCTCCAGTGACGACCCGACGCAGTTGGTGAAGACCCTGGCCGAACTCCGTGGTCCGAAGAAGTGACCGCCGCGTGCGTCGGGCTTACGCTCACAGGCGGCAACTCGGCTGGTACCTCACTCGGCGACTACGGCCACCAGTTCGATCTCGATCAGCCACTCGGGAACAACCAGCGCGGCGACACCAATCAGGGAACTCGCCGGCGGGGCTTCCATGTTGAGGTATTTCCGCCGCACCTCGCGGATGTGAGGCACGTGTTCCGGTTTCAGATCGACGACGAAATACGTGATCTTCACAACGTCGTGGAATGTAGCGCCTGCGGACGCGAGCGCGATGTTGAGGTTCGCGAACACGTGTTCGACCTGGGCGCGCAAGTCGCCTTTACCAACCACTTCCGCCTTCTCGTTAACGCTGACCTGACCCGATACGTAGATCGTCTTCCCACCGGTTGCCGTGACAACGTGGGAGAAGCCGTTCGTTGGGTTCAACGCGGGCGGATTGAAAAACTGTTTCTGCACGTTTGATTGCCTCACAAGCACGAGTGATGGATCTTGGGACAATTGTAGTGAAGGGCGTACCGCTGGTCGGTGATGGTTCGCGGATACCGACTTCACCTCTTCGTAGCCCATGTCGGCGTGTGGGGTTCAGCACGCGGCGCGGGGTCCGGTCGTTCGTTCAGTCATGAGTTATCCCAAGCCGTCGCGGGCATGCCATCGGTTGTCGGTGCGGGCTCGTACACCTTCCTGCCGAATAGTAGGAACACGGCCGGAGTCACGACCTGATCCATGAGTGTCGAGGTAATCAACCCGCCGATCACTACTACTGCGAGCGAGTGCAGAATCTCCTTGCCTGGCTGACCCCCGCCGAGCGCGAGCGGAACCAACCCGATCACCGCGACGCTCGCCGTCATCAGTACCGGAGCCAGTCGTTCCAGGCTGCCGCGAACGATCATCGCTTCCCCGAACGGTTCGCCTTCTTCGCGCATCAGGTGGATATAGTGGGCGATCATCATGATTCCGTTGCGGCTCACGATCCCAATCAGCGTGATGAACCCAACCCAATGCGCGACGGACAGTGTTGTCGCTTGTGACCACACCTCCGGCCACTTCCACCACGGCACCGCTTGGAGCGCGGCCGATTCCGGGCGATTGATGATGAGTAGCGCCAGGACTGCGCCAAGACCGGCGAGCGGGATGTTCACGCCTAGAACCATCAGTGCCGCGCGCCACGATCCGAGGCACCGGCACAGGAGCAGGAACACGCCGACCACCGCGGCAACGCCCAGCAGCAGGAGTCTTCTGTTCGCTTCTTGCTGCGCGCGGTACTGGCCGTCGTCCTCGACGCGGTACTCCGCGCCCTTCGCTCGCAGCTTTTCCTCGGCCGGGCGAATGGCCCGCTTGATGTCCGCGACCACATCCCCCAGACTGCGACCTTGAACGTTGCACGACACCACGATTCGGCGGGCCACGTTCTCGTGGTTGAGCGTGTTAGGGCCAGTCGTGTCAAGTACTTCTGCGACCTGATCGAGCGACACTCTCTTGCCGGACGGCGTGTCGAGAACTGTCTGGCCGATTACAGTGGGCGAGTTCCGCACGCTCTCGTCGTACCACACCACGAGGCTGAAGTACTTT
>SXID01000259.1 GCA_005772955.1 Planctomycetia bacterium | reverse complement strand
TTCAACACGGGTGATGCCCTCGGTGGCATCGGGAACGTACTCGCCTGGACCCGGCATACGCCAATCTCCTGACTCCCACGGCTCGGATAGTCAGGGTAGGACGAACACGGAGAAATGGCACTCCTGGTGCTACAGTCTCGGAATACTTGCTCATAGGATTCTTTCGGATTGGCTTGGTGCCGAGAGATGGATGATAGCGGGGTGCGGTCACGAAACGCCGGTCCCGTTGGATCGTGGCGTGTGGTCTCTCACTTACCGGCAGGGTTTAGTTGCTCAAGTTTTGTAGACAAGGCAAACATAACAAGGGACTTTGTAGCAGGTGCGATATGTGCTGTCACTTCGAAAAACGACAATCCATGAGTCGAGGTGGTCGAATGAAGGGGTTGTAGCAGGTACGTTACGTGTATCTGCAACCAGAAGGGGTTGTGGCAGATGCACGTAGCGCCTTACGGCCGGTATGCGTCGTAGGTGACAACAGCGAGGTTGTGCAGGAAGTGCAATACCATCGCGAGCGTCAACCCACCGTAGACGCGGGCGTAACCGAGGAACGCGCCAACCAGAAACAGGTACGGCATCCCCAGGATGTTCCCCAGGTGCGCCCCCGCGAACACCGCGCCCGTGAGCCACACCGCCAGGTGCATGTTCATCGACTTCCGCAAGACGCCGAGCGTCATCTGCCGGAAGAACAGTTCTTCGACGATCGCCGGTTGCACGCAGATGAGCAGCACGGTGGCGATTGTCATCTTCATACGTTCCGGCTCGACCGCCCCCATCGGGCGGAGCAGTTCGCGTAAGAACGTGAAGAACGCGAGATTCAGGCACAGCAGAGCGAATAGCACCGGCATCGTCGCGACCCAGGTGAGCACCGCTGTGCCCTCGGGCACTTTCTGGCGCGCCGCGGACCACACGAGCGCGAGCGCGAAGAGTGTCAGTGCCGTGGTGACGACTTCGGTGAGCGTCTGCGCGCTCTGGATGTCGTCCGCGGTCGTCATTCCCTGGAGTGCGGCGAAAACCGCGCAGAAGATGAGGGAACCGAGTAGCGCGACGTAGGCGAGAACCACGATCACGACTGGCGGGATCAGGTACGGCCGGCGCACCGGGATCGCGTACTCGGTTGCAGCGGCTTCGGTGTGCCAGTCGTCTTCCGGGTCGTCGTCTTCGTCGCGCGAGCGGGTGGGCTTGGGTTTGGGCGGCGGTTCGCCGTCGGTCCAGGTGCCGCACCATGGGCACTTCCCCGCGACCGGTTCGGCGGTCTCGCCGCACCGCCAGCACCACAGCGCCGCGATCGGGTACACAACAGGCACCGCGTCCGGGTCGTAGTCGAGCGCCGGTGCCGGCTCCGCACCCCAGCCGAACGGGGGCCGCGTGTCGGGGTCAGCAGATCGGTTGTCGTCGTGAGGTGGCATGTTGGAGGCGACGTTGTAGAGCGGCACGCGCAACAGGATGTGGTGAGATTGTAGCAGAGGCAGTGACCGGACACGCAACTGTTATCGGGTTCTCTCGCACCGGTTTTCTGAAACCCGTGCGCCACACGC
This sequence comes from Planctomycetia bacterium, assembly GCA_005772955.1. Taxonomy (GTDB): domain Bacteria; phylum Planctomycetota; class Planctomycetia; order Gemmatales; family Gemmataceae; genus Gemmata. The sequence goes on along the minus strand of SXID01000259.1, from coordinate 59,085 downwards.
GAAGTAACTCTGGGGCGAACATTCGTTGCGCAGGCGTCACGCGGTTGGCGCCTGGGGGCGTAAGCCCCAGGTGCCCGCGACCCGGAGACTTGTGTATGCTTCGTCGCGCCCTGCCAGTGTTCGCGCTAATGTTCGTCGCGAGTTCGGCTCGGGCCGCGGACCCGCTCGACTGCGTTCCCCCATCGGCGCAAATCGTCCTCGTTTCCGACAGCCCCCAAAAGCTCGTCGAAGCCGTCACCGGACTCGAAGCATTCCAGAAGGCGCAGCGCCTCCCGCAGTACCGCACGATCTACGATTCCGCCACCGCGAAGCGCGCGTTTCAGTTGCTCGCGATGTTCGAGAAGGAACTCGGCGCGAAATGGCCGGACCTGCTCGACCAACTCGCGGGTAACGGCGTCGCGCTCGGCCTCCAGTTCGCGGACGACCCCGCACCCGTCATTCTCGTTTTGCAAGGCAAGGATGAGGCCCAGGTGAAGAAGGCGATGGAGTTGGTGCTCAAAACAGTTGAAGACGAGTTCGCACGCCAGGGCGCGAAGGATGTGGTGAAGCGGTCGAAACTTCCCGGTGCGGATGTGGTGCAGGTCGGCGACCTGCGAGCGGCCCGAGTCGGCGCGACTGTGCTCATCTCGAACAACGAGACGACGCTGAAGGCCGGCATCGCGCTCGCAACCGCCGATCGCGCTGAGAACCAGGTTCACAAGGCGCGGCGTGCCTCCTTCACGCTCCTACCGAAAGACCCGCTCGCGTGGCTGTGGCTGGACCTCGTTTCCGTGAAGCAATCGAAGGCGTCGAAAGACTTCTTCGACGCGACCCGCCAGGACTTCCTCCAAACGCTCGTGGTCGGCGGCACCATCGACTGCGTCAAGCGCGCCGACTTCGTCGCGGTCGGCATGTACAAGGAACCGACCGGCTTCCGGCTCGCGGTGCGAATCCCGGCGGGGCGCGGAGAGTTCCCACCCGAGTACCAGTTGCACGTTCCGCCGAAAGACGAACCTGGCTCGTTACCCTTGCTCGAACCCCCAGGCACGATCTACACGCACAGCCTTCATCTCGACGTCGGGTTCCTGTGGAAGAACCGCGCGAAACTGCTCAACGATGAGATTCGCGGGCAACTGGAGAAGGCGGAGAAGGACGTGTCGAAGGTTCTTCCCGGTAGCGTGCGGCTCGGCGAACTGCTCGAAATGTGGGGGCCGCATCACCGCATCGTGGTCGCGAATCACGACACACCGCCGTACAAGAAACAACCCGGTCAGAAGCTCCCGGCGTTCGGCTACGTCGCGACCGGGCGAGACCCGAAGTTCGCGAAGTCGATCGAACCGGCGCTCCGCTCGGCCACGCTCATCGCGAGTCTCCAGTTCGATCTGAAGATCTCGGAACACAAGCACGACGGCACCACGATTGTCGCGTACCGGTTCCCGGAGAACAAGGAACTCGCCGACGACCCGGACGGCCTGCGCTTCAACTTCGAGCCGTGTTTCGCCATCGTGGGCGCCGAGTTGGTCGTTGCCACAACGGTCGAGTTGTGCAAGAAGCTCATCACCGAACTGAAGTCGCCTCAGAAGGGGAAAAGCAGCCCCGCCGTGATTCGCGGTAAGTTCTCCGCGACCGGTGCGGCCGACACGCTCGCGGCGCTACCAGAGCCGTTCATCACGGACGCGATCCTTTCACGCGGCATTGGGTTGGACGACGCCCGTAAGGAGGTCGCGGCACTGGTCGCGTGGGTGCGGTCACTCGGTACGTTCCGTGGCGAACTCGACATCACCGCGAAGGAATACAAACTCGATCTGGTGTGGGAACTGGGCAAGTGAGTGGCACAGTGCCGCCCCTCCGGGTCGCACGCTAACAGGGGAGAAACATGCTCGACCCCAAACTGGCGTGGGCACCTTTCGCACCCACACCTCAGAACCCGTGGGACCGCGCGAAGGTCGGGCACCTGTACCGTCGCGCCGGGTTCGGCGCGACGGCAAGTGAACTCGACGCAGGCGTCAAGGACGGCCACGCGAAGACGCTCGACCGTGTGCTGAACGGCGCGCCGGAATCGGAAGACTTCACGCGCACGTCCGACTTCATGGCGTCGGAAAGGAGCATGCCGCCGGGCGCGCCGCAGGGGCGGCTCAGCGCGTGGTGGCTCGACCGTATGCTCAAGACGCGGCACCCGCTGCGCGAGAAACTCACGCTGTTCTGGCACAACCACTTCGCCACGAGTAACGCGAAGGTCCAGAACGCTTGCTTCATGCTCACACAGTACCGCTTAATACAATCGCACGCGCTCGGGAGTTTCCGCGAGTTGCTGACCAAGATGGGCAGCGACCCCGCGATGCTCGTGTGGCTCGACACGAACACCAGCACGAAGGCCGCGCCCAACGAAAACTACGCCCGCGAAGTAATGGAACTGTTCTCGCTCGGCGTCGGCAACTACACCGAAGCCGACATTCGGCAGGCGGCGCGCGCCTTCACCGGCTACGAGATCAAAGACGGCAAGGGCACGCTCAACCGTCGCCAACACGACACGAGCGAGAAGGAAGTCTTCGGCAAGAAGGGGAAGTTCACGGGTGAGGACATCGCGAAGCTGTGCCTCGACCACGACGCCTGTGCGCGGTTCATCGTGCGCAAACTCTACCGCTTCCTGATTAGCGAAGCCGATACGCCTGACGCGAAGCTGATCGACCCGCTCGCGGAGCAGTACCGCAAGTCGGACTTCGACACCGGCAAGTTCGTCGCGACGATGCTGCGATCCAATCTGTTCTTCGCGTCGTCCTCCTACCGCGCGAAGATCAAGTCGCCGGTGGAGTTCGCCATCGGCACCGTTCGCGCGCTTGAAGGCGTAGCGGGCACGCTGCCGCTCGCGGAGGCACTGGAAGGGTTGGGTCAGGTGCTGTTCGCGCCGCCCTCGGTGAAGGGCTGGGACGGCGGCGAGGCGTGGCTGAACGCGCAAACGCTTTTGGGGCGCAACAACCTCGCACTCGCGATCACTTCGACCGAAGACGCACGCTTCGGTTCGCGCTGCGACCCTGGCCAACTCGCGGCCAAGCACGACATCGCAACCGACGCGAAGCTCGTGGACTTCCTTCTCGGTTTGTTCCTGCAAGGTGATGCTCCGCAAGGCGCTCGCACCAAGTTGCTCGATTACTTGAAGACCGCGAAGGGCGTGAAGTACCCCGCGTACTGGTCGGACGACGATGTGGCGAACCACCGCAAGCGGGCCGTCACGCATTTGGTTCTGACACTGCCCGAGTACCAGTTGAATTAGGCGCACGGCCGGTGAGAGCATCCACCGCCTGGCGCGCGAAAATCTCACCGGTCGGCTTACACCAGGCGTGCGCCAGGAGATACCCATGACCACGCGACGCGATTTCCTCCGCGACTCCTCGCTGCTAGGGTTCGGCGCGACCGTGCCGGCGTTCCTCGGGCGCACGGCGTACTCTGCGCCGCTTGCGGCTAAGCCAGGTGCGCGCGACACCGTTCTTGTGGTGGTGCAGCTCACAGGCGGCAACGACGGGCTGAACACCGTCGTGCCGTTCACGAACGCGGACTACTACAAGCTGCGGCCCACCATCGCCGTCGCGAAGGATCAGGTGAAGAAGCTCACGGATGACGTGGGACTTCACCCCGCGATGGGCGCGCTCGCGAAGCTCTATACCGACGACAGCGCGGTGTGCGTGGTGCAAGGCGTCGGCTACCCGAACCCGAGTCAGTCGCACTTCCGCAGCATGGACGTGTGGCACGCGGCCAGCACTGCCGAAACGCTCACCGCGGGCTGGCTCGGAACAGCGCTCAAGAAGCAACCGGTGCCGGGATTCCACCTCGCGAGCGGGAATGAAACGTCGCCGCTCGCGCTCGCGGGCGCACCGGTGCGCGTGCCAAGCATCACGTCTCTCGACGACTTCAAACTCAAGATGGTTTCCGTGACCGGGGCCGACGCCGCGGCGCAGAAGAATGTCATCACGTCCTCCGCGCCTTCAACGTCCGAGACGCCCGCGCTGCTCGACTTCGTTGCGCGCACGCAGATGAACACATATGCCAGCAGCGAGAAGCTCGCGAGCATCGGCAAGAACTACACGCCGAAGGTGCCGTACCCGACCTCGGCGCTCGCGAACAAACTGAAGCTCGCGGCGCAACTCATCGATGCGGGTATCGGGACGCGGCTGTTCTACGTCTCCATCGACGGCTTCGATACGCACGCGGGCCAGGGCGGTGCGACCGGGGCGCACGCCAACTTGCTCACGCAAGTATCGGAAGCAATCTCCGCGTTCTACCGCGACATGGTCGGTCGTGGGCACGGTAAGCGCTTGTGCGTGATGACGTTTTCCGAGTTCGGCCGGCGCGCGTACGAGAACGGCAGCAAGGGCACTGACCACGGCGCCAGCGCGCCGATGTTTCTGGTTGGTGGGAACGTGAAGTCAGGCGTTGTTGGCGATCACCCGAGTTTGAAGGGACTGAAGGAAGGGAATCTGGTTCACGGCACCGACTTCCGGCAGGTGTACGCGGCGGTGCTCGACAGATGGCTCGATGTGGACAGCAAGCCGATCGTGGGCGACGGCTTCAAGGCGGTGGAAGTCTTCGCGAAGTGACAGACGCGGTTCGTGTCGTCTTTGCCCTCTCCCGCAAGGAGAGAGGGGAAAACCGGTGCTACTTCTCTGTCGGGCCGGCGAGTACCTTCACCCCGTCCGAGTAGCGCGACGTCAGCGCCTGCTTCACTTCTTGCAGGTCGAACTTCGCGCGGTCGGTTACGGTGAACTTGACCTGGCGCGTTTTGCCGTTCGGCTTGATCGTGTCGGGCTCTACCCACGGTAGAGTCGCGAGGTTGTTCCTCACGGATTGCGGTCAACTGGCTCACGTCATGCCGGGTACCTTCAGCACCACCTGATTCGGCCCGTCGGTTGCCATTGGTTCGTCCGACCCGCGAGGCACCTGCCCACACCCTGCCAGCGCCACCACGAAGACGGTCAGCACACTCGCACGCATGGAATTGCCCTCCAAGAGGTGAAGCCATGTGTAGTGTAGAAGCAACCCGCCTGCATAGCAGCAACTTGTTCTCGGCGCCTATCCCGATTACGCTGCAAGCATCCTCTGGAGAGTTACCAATGTTCCTCCGTCGCATTGTTGCCGCGTTCGTCGTGTCACTCGTTGGCGGGTACGCGAGCGCGCAGCCCGGTCCGCAGTTGCTCACGGTGTTCCCGCCCGGTGCGAAAGCTGGCGACACGGTGGACGTCACGTTCGCGGGCGCTGGCTTTGACGGCGACGAGAAATTGCTGTTCAGCGCGAAGGGGTTCGCTGCCGAGCGCGTCGGCGCCGCGACGGTCGATCCGAAGACGCCGAAGGGCGTGCCAGCTACCACTATTAAGTTCAAAGTGACCGCCCCGAAAGGCGCGACCGGCACCCACGACGTGCGCGTCGTGAGCAAGAGCGGGCTGAGCAACCCGCGAGCGTTCGTCGTGAGTGGCATAACGGACGTGAACGAAGCCGAACCGAACAACGACGTGCCGCAGGCGCAGAAGATCGACCTCGAAACCACCGTGAATGGCGTCATCAGCGCGCCGACGGATGTGGACTTCGTCGTGTTCAAGGCGAAGGCCGGTCAGAACGTCGTGGTGTACTGCCTCACGTCGAGCATCGACAGCAAGATGCAAGCCGACCTGATGGTGAGCGGGCCAGACGGCAAGGCGCTCGCATCGAACCGCGCCTATCGCGGCGGCGACGCGGTCCTCGATTTCAAAGCGCCCACCGATGGCGATTACTTGGTGCGACTGTCGCAGTTCGCGTACACCACGGGCGGCGTGGACCACTTCTACCGGCTCACGGTCACGACAACGACCTGGGTTCCTGCGGTCTTCCCGCCGGTCGCCGCGCCAAAAGCCGCACTGGTGTCGAACTGGTCCACCGCTCCAACGGCCGCGATGATCGACGCACACGAACCGACCTCGCTTGGCGGCCACCCGGTACTCGCCGGTACGAATCCCCTCATCCTCGACAACACGAAGAACGGCACCGCGGACACGGCCCAGGAGGTGAAGGTTCCGTGCGATGTCGCGGGGCGCGTCGCCAAGAAGAACGAACGCCACTGGTACAACTTCACCGCGACGAAGGGTGACGTGTGGATGCTCGAAGTGTTCGCGGAACGCATCGGCTCGCCGGTAGACGCGTACTTCATCCTCACCGACGACAAGGGCAAGGTGATTACCGAACAGGACGACGGCCCGGATACGCTCAGCCCGAACCAGTTCTACACGAAGTCCGACGATCCCGGCCGCTACCGGTTCACGGTGCCCACAGACGGCAACTACAAGGTGATGGTGTCCACACGCGAAGCCGGTGTGCAGTTCGGCGTGCGCGATCAGTTCGTGTTGCGGATCGCGAAGGAGAAGCCCGACTTCCGGCTCGCGGTCATGCCACTGATCCAGTACCTCCCGGACGCGGGCACGCTAGCAAAGGGCACCAGCGCGGTCTTCACCGTGTTCGTGTTCCGCTTCGACGGCTTCAACGATGCCATCGAACTGAGCGCCGACAAACTGCCGAAAGGCGTGACGTGCCCGAAGCAAGTCATCGGGGCTGGCCAGACACGCGGCACGCTCGTGCTGACCTGCGACAAGAACGCAGAAGACTTCGAGGGTTTCGTGAAGATCAACGCAACATCGGGCGATCTGAAACACACCGCGCGACCATTCACCGTGACGTGGCCCGCGATCGGCGTGCAACAGAACCAGATCCCGAACACGCCGATGATCACGCGTATGGACCGCGGCGACGGCCTTGCCTTCGCGGTTCGCGGGGAAGCGCCATTCACGCTCGTCCCCACCGAAACGGAGTTCGCCGCAAAGGCTGGTGGCAAGATCGACGTGACGCTGAAGGTGACGCGAAAGGACACGTTCAAGGACGGGATCGCGGTCATCGCGGCGACACCGAACTTCGGCCCGCGACCGATGGGGAACCAGCCGTTCCCGCCGGTCGGGACCGCGGCGGCGGGCAGCACCGAACTGAAGGTGAGCGTGGACATCCCCGCGAACCTGCCGCCAGGGACGCACACGCTGGTGCTTCGCGGTCAGAGCGCCGCGCCGGTGCCGAAGGGCGGGAACAACGCGATCTTGCGCCCGGTGCCGACCTACGCAGCCGTGCCGATCACTGTCGTCGTTGAAGGCGCGCCGAAGAAGAAGTGACGCGGGGAGAAATGCGAGGTCTTCGTGGCACAAGCCAAAGGGCTTGCGCCGCGAAGGCAGAAGATCACAAAGTAAGTGCCACTGGGCTTACGGTCCCCGCTCGCCATTGGGGGTGCCCTGTTTCTTCGCTTCGTCCTCTTCCACTTCGTGCTGCACCTCGCGCACCTCGGCTCGCATCCGCAGATAGACGATGTACCCGGTCAAGGCGATGAGCCACTCCACCAACCGGAGCGAGAGCCGGGCGGTGGCGCCGCGAGCCTCGGGTCGATCGGACAAATTGTACAGCCACGCGAACACGCCCTCGGCCACACCCACCCCGCCCGGCGTGATCGGGATCGCCTGCGCGATGAACCCGATGGGCGCGATGACCATGTGTTCGGATAGTGTCGCGAGTTCGGTGGGTGCGAGTTCGCGGGGCGGCTGGAACACGCGGGAGGCGCTGTGGAACGCGAACACCAGTCCGAAGTGCGACACGGCCGATAGCGCCACCCCGATCGCGACCACTTTCAGCCGTTGCCGGTATTCCCACACCGCATACCACATTTCGGACAGCGAGTTGCCGAGTTTGGGCACCCACTTCAGTCGGCTCGCGAACCGGTCGACGCGGCGCTGCGGGAGGAATCCCAACAGCAAGAACCCGGCCATGCTGGTGCCCGCGATCCCGGCCATGATCTTCACGATGCGCTGAAGATCCGGGTTGGCGACGATGCGCGTGTCGCCCCCCGCCCACGCGATGGATCCAAGTACCGCGACGAACAGGATGAGTCCAAACAGCCCCAGTGCGCGGTCGGCGATGACCGAGGCGATGGCCCGCGACTTCCGTTCCGGGTGGGCGTGCGCGATGAAGTACGCCTTGACGAGGTCGCCGCCGACGGAACCGGGGATGAACGTGTTGTAGAAGATGCCCACGAGGCTGAGCCGGTAGGCGTTGCGCACGGTGAACGGCAGGTCGAGGGCGCGAACGAGGAGATACCAGCGGTAGATCTGAAGAGCGGCGGCGGTCGCCATGAGGAGCGCCGCGGCGGCGAGCCATTCGAACTCGATTGACCCCTGGAGCAGTTCCCCGATGCCGGGCGTGACAAGGGTCTTTTCTAACCCTGTCGCCGGGTCGGTTTTTGTGGTCGTCTTCGGATCCCAGTACTTGGAGATGATCAACCCGAGCAGGCCGAACCCGATGCCATATTTGAGGAACGGGACCAACCACTTCACCGCGTGCTTCTTCACCACTTACCTCCGGGCTGCTTCTGCAATGGGGTGATTGTGCGATAGCGGGGCGTTCGCGTCTAGCTCAACGGGAGGGTTGACACACTCTCGGCGTGCCGCTACGTTACTTTCAACCGAGGGGGTGTAGCTCAGTTGGTAGAGCGCTTGAATGGCATTCAAGAGGTCAGGAGTTCAACTCTCCTCACCTCCACTCGACTTACGACTCGTAATGCCAATGAGTCGTGCCTTTTCAGTACCTTTTGATCTGGTCAGTGGTGGGTGCCACCACTCACAACAGCAGGGCACGGGTGGGGCGAGTCACTCGCCAACACTCCTCTAACCCCCGACCAGACGCACGCGTTTCACGTTAACCACCACGCCAACTCCGCGGGCGAATACCTCGGCGGACTGGTCTTCTACGAATTCCTCTACGGTACAAGCCCCCGCGGCAACAAGTTCCGCCCGCAAGGCAGGGACGCCGACTACGCGCGGTTCCTGCAAGAGATGGCCCACAAAGCAGTGGGCGCAAAGTGAACGGGTCGCGATCGTGGTGGCCACAACCGTCACGCGGCCCAACGCGTTGCCCGACTCGCCCCACAATGATACACCCCGGCCTTGTGGCCGGAGGCGTTCGCGTTCGACTTCGCACTTGCTGCCACCCGTCCCCCCGAGGTATTACTCCCGCCATCCGACTCGCCCAAAACCTCACGCAGGGATTTGCCTGTGGACACACTGACATTCACTGCCGGTATCGGCACCGCGTTCACCCTCGGTGCGATCGTCGGCGCGGAACGGGAGTTGCGACACCACCACGAGGCCGGGTTGCGGACCAACGCCCTCGTCGCGGGCGGGGCGGCGCTGTTCGTGTCGCTCGCCCAACTGGTCGATAACGAGGGCAGCCCGACCCGCGTTGCCGGTCAGGTGGTGAGCGGGATCGGGTTCCTCGCCGGCGGGGTCATCATTCGCGACGGGATGTCGATCCAGGGACTCACCACGGCCGCGACGCTGTGGTGCTGCGCCGCGATCGGCGTGCTGGCCGGATCGGGATTTCTGATCCCGGCCGTGATCGGAACCGGGGCCGTTCTGACGCTGCACGTGTTGATGCGCCCCGCGCGGATGCGGTTGCAGGCCTGGATGAAAGCCCGCACGCGAGCCGAGACCAGTTACCATCTGCGGGTGGTGTGCGAGGTCGGACGCGAGCCGGCCGTGCGCGCGAAGATGCTCGATGCCGTTCAGCAGCACGGCGCTCTGACCACGCGTGGGCTTCACGGCGAACACGGTTCACGGGGCGGGGAACGCGTGGTGACCGGAGCGGTCACCACGCACGAGGCCGCCGACTCGGTCATCGAAGGGATTATCGGGGCGCTGCTGGTCGCAGAGGGAGTCCTGTCTGCCGGGTGGGAGCGGACCACGAAGCCCTCCGCGAACTGAACCGTGGCCCGACGCATTTCGATAGCGATCTCGTTTGGGACGCGCCACGGCTCACCGAACCCGCACCATCCAGTGCCTGTTGAAGCCGCTTCACTTGCCGGCTCACGACGGCTCCTTCTCCTGAGTTTTCCAGAGGCGGAAGCCACCGATGAACGCGTTCTCGTTGTTGCCCAGGCGACAGCCCTCGGGCAGTTGAGTGAGCTTCTTGGCGTTCCCGCCCCCCAGAACGACGTAGTCGGCAATCAGGGCGGCCTTGAGTTTCTGAACGACCTCGAAAACGGCCCCCTGCCATTTCTTTTTCCCCAGGCGCGTCAGACCCCGCGCCCCGACGAAATCCTCGAACGACTTCTTCTTCTTGAAATACAGGTGGCCCAATTCCATGGGAGCGATGACACCGTCGAGGATGAGCGCGTTACCCAGCCCGGTTCCCAGCCCGAGAAAGAGCATTCGCCCCCCTTCGTAGCTCCCCAACGCCTGCATCGCGGCGTCGTTTATCACTTTCGTTGGTTTGCCGAATTCCGCGGCGAAGTCGATCTCCGTCCAGGCCTTGCCCAGGTTGACCGGTTCTTTGAGGATCTTGTCGTGCGCAACGGGTCCGGGGTAGCCGACGGTCACGACGTCGTAGTTCCAGTCCTTGGCCAGTTCCAGCACTCCTCGGACCATTTGGTGCGCGGATAACTCCGGGCCTGAAGGAAATCTGCGAATCTCGTTCTGGTCCGACGCCTTGATTTTGACGTTCGTTCCTCCAATGTCGACTGACAGAATTTTCATACGACGCGGTCTCCTACGGGTTGTCCGACAGTGTCAGACGCAATGAGGATAACTTCGACCGTGATTCCCTTCTGGATGATGTCGCCGAACGACAGACAAACAGGACCGGGCGCCCGTCATGCGGAGCGCCTCGGGTTGGGCGACGATACACGAACCGCGTCCCAGTTCACTTCCGAGAAGGGGTCACGAGGCCAATGCCACACTTTTACCACAGCAGCACCAGCGGAGACACCGCATTCCCCGGTGATTCACGCGTCGAAGGTGGCAGTTTGCAATGGCGGCCAGAAGTGATATCTTGCTTGAATTGTCGGCGTTTCGAGACACGACCCGCAGGGTTGGCGCACTACGAGCCGCTGAAATCGTAAGGGTTTGTGGCTACACCAGTGGGCATCTTGGAGGATGCCCACTGCCACTGATGACGGTGTTCGCGGATTTGCCCGACCTTCCGGCCGCTGGCCCACCGCCTTCTCTACTTCCCAATCACACCCGGCAGCGCCAGATCGAAATCTTCCTCGATGCGGAGCCACAGGTCATCGGTCGCGAACCCGGGTGCCGCGTCGCCGAGCATCGCGGCCCAGCCGGTCTTCTGGTCCGCTGTCAGCAAGTCTTCCATCTGTTTGAGGAAGCCCTTCCGGGTCGCGAACAGGTCGGTCTTGCGTTTCGCGTCGTCCTCGTTGCCGAGATTGTCGAAGTAGGTGTTGACCTCGCCCTTCTGCCGCTCAACGAGATCCGCGGCTTTCTTCTTCTGCGCGTCGGTGAGTTGGAGTAGTTTCTCCAGCTTCGGGTCGGTGAACGCACCCACGCCGCGGATGCGCCAGTCGAGTTGACCGAGGCGCTTCCGTTGCGGTGCGTTCAGGCTCTTCGCAGCCGACTCGCCGAGCAACTTGTCGATCCCCTTGCGGTGTTCCCGGTCGAGTTTGTCGTACGCTTCCTCGGCCGCGTTCGGCTGCCGCGACAGTTGGTCGAGTTTCTTCTCGTACTCCTCTTCGAGATCGGCTACCCCATCGAGGATGACGATCCGCTGTTCGGCGGTCATCTTCAGTTCCTTCTGCACCTTCCGGTGTTGGAGGAGTTTGACGGCGGCGGGTGAAACGGAGTCGTCGACCTTCGGCGCCGGCGGCACCGGCGCCGCGAGCAGCGGGACCGCGAACAGAACCGCGATCGCGGACAGTGGAATTGCGCGTCGAGACATGGCACACGTCCTCGATCTGTGGTGAAGTGAACGCATCTTGCGCTCTAATTTAGCTATCGAACGGGAACCGCACTACAGGTAAAAGCGATGATCTTTCACGCTCGCCACCACGCCACGAACTTGCCCATTGCGGTAGCGGTCGAAGACGGCCGCATCACGACCGTAACCGAGTCTGACCAATCGCCGGAAGTGTGGATCGCGCCTGCGCTCTTCGATCCGCAGATCAACGGCTGTCTCGGCATCAGTTTCAACTCGCCATCGTTGACGCCGGAACAGGTGCGCACGGTCGCGGACGTGTGCCGCAAGCACGGCATAGGCGCGTTCGCGCCCACGCTCATCACGAACAGCTACGGGTCGCTGCACCACGGGTTCGCCACACTCGCAAAGGCGCTGGACACGGACGCCGAACTTGCGCGCCGGATGCCGTGCTTCCACCTGGAAGGACCGTACCTGTCCGGCGACGACGGCCCGCGCGGCGCGCACCCGAAGGAACACGCCCGCGACCCGAACTGGGACGAGTTCCAGAAATGGCAGGACGCGGCCGGCGGGCGCATTCGCATGGTCACGGTCGCGCCGGAACGCGCTGGCGCGTTGGCGTTTATCGAGAAGCTGGCAGCAGCGAACATCGTGGTCGCGATCGGCCACACAGCCGCGACCGGGCAGCAGATTCGCGACGCGGTGACGGCCGGCGCGCGGACCAGCACGCACCTCGGCAACGGCTGCCACGCGGTGCTACCGCGTCACGACAACTACCTTTGGGAGCAACTGGCGTGCGACGACTTGCACGCGAGCATCATCACCGACGGCCACCACTTGCCCGCGACGCTGGTGAAGTGCATTAGCCGCGTAAAGGGCGTGAACCGATTGCTCATCACGTCGGACGCGGGGAGCCTCGCGGGGATGCCTCCGGGGAAGTACCGCGAGTGGGGCACCGATCTGGAGGTGCTCGCGTCGGGAAAGATCGTGGTAGCGGGGACGCCGTTCCTGGCGGGCAGCGGTCACTTCACGGACGTGTGCGTGGCGAACGTGATCCGCATGGCGGGGCTGAGTCTGGCCGACGCAATTAGTCTGGCGTCCGCGCGTCCGCGGCAACTGCTGGGACTTCCGGTAACGAAGATCGAAGCAGGGCAACCGGCGGACCTGATGTTGTTTGACTGGAAGGAAGGCGGGGAAGTGGAGGTGCGCGAGGTGCTGTAACTTCCGTGTGCGTGGTTCCAGGGGTTGCGCTCGCATTCGCGCGCTTCACCCCTGGCGACCATCCAACGCCCCTCCGGGGCTAAAACCAAGACGGGTGCCCGCGCCCGTGCCCGACTCTTGCCTTCCCCATGCCTCCTTACTCGTCCCTGAATCTTCCCCTCTTGCCCCAACGAACCTTTATTTCGGGCACTCGCGGCACGGGAATGCATGTGCCAGAAAAAGTGTGCTCCACAAAATCTGTCTTTCACAGATTTCCTGACCCGCGCGCGGGTGGCATGCGTGATACACTTAATCCAATCATGTCGAACCGGAAAACTGGGGCAAGTCGCTCGGTGAAGGAGTTGCGTCGTGAAACATCCTTTACGACTGCGTGGCGTCAGCCCCGAGATCAAAGGGCAGGTCTGGGAATCGGATACGCTCCTGCGCGCCGGCCGGCTCGGGTCGCTTGAAATCGTTCTGGACGACAGCTCCGTCAGCCGCCAGCACGCGGAAGTGCGCCACGGCGACGATGGGTGGTCCGTGCGCGACCTCGAAAGCACGAACGGCACCTACGTGAACGGCGTGCGCATCGGACACGGCGACCAGGCACTCAAGGCACACGACATCGTCCAGTTCGGCAAGGTCGCGGTCATCGTCGAACTGAACGAGGCGACTGTCGAAGGGCCACCGTCGAACCAGCACGTCGTCGCGTCGACCTGCTCCAGTTTCGACGAGGGTATCCGGCGGCTCGCGTTCGACCGCAACCACATGCCCCGCGCCGGCGAACAGATGTTCGCGCTGCTCCGCGCCGGTCACCACTTCGTGAACCTGATGAGCGAGGACCAGCTCCTCAACGCGGTCCTCAACGACGCGGTGAGCGTGCTGGAGGCGCAGCGCGGCGCAATCGTGCTGGCCGAGAGCGACGGTCCCGACCCGATGTTGCGGTTACGCGTGCTGGCTTCAGGCCTGGGCGAACCGCCCGGGCGCTTCCACTACTCGAAGAAACTCGCCCGGCGGTGTTACGCCAGCGGCGTCTCGTTGCTCTACAGCACTCTGACCGCGGACGAAGAATCGAAGACATCGCAGAGCATCACCGATGGCGCGATGGCGAGCGTTTTATGTGTACTTCTCCGTACCCCGCGGAAGCGACTGGGCGTGCTGCATCTGGACCGCAGTTTCTGGCAGAACCCATTCACGGAGGACGACCTGCACCTGGCCGACGCGCTGGCCGCACACGTGTCCGCTGCCATCGAGAGCGCGCAACTGCTGCGTCGCCAGAAGGAGCAGTTCCTCAAGACGGTGACAGTACTCGCGCAGGCGGTCGAACTCCGCGACGACTACACCGGCAACCACACGCAGCGCGTGACGCGGTACGCGACCATGCTCGGCGAGAAACTCGAACTGCCCGACGACCAGATTGAACTGATCAAGATCGGTGGCCCGCTCCACGACATCGGCAAGATCGGCATCGATGACGCGATCCTCCGTAAACCGGGCCGGTTGACACCCGAAGAATACGACCTGATGAAGACGCACACGACAAAGGGAGCGGAGATCCTGTCGTCGATCCCGGAGTTGGAGCCGATCATCCCGATCGTGCGAAGCCACCACGAGCGGTGGGACGGTGGCGGCTACCCGGACGGCTTGAAGGGCGAGGTGATTCCCCTCCTGGCTCGCATCGTCGCGGTCGCGGACGCATTTGACGCGATGACCTCGAACCGGCCGTACCACAAGAACAAGAAGGGCCAGTCGTGGGCGTTCGCGGAGCTGGAGCGGGAGTCGGGCAAGCAGTTCGACCCGGTCGCGGCGGCCACCTTTGTGCGGATGCGTGAGGAGATTATCTGCGCGATGAGCGAACTGCTCCCCGACAGCGAACTGAAAGACCCGGAACTGGTCCGGCCACCGGGCCCACCCACGACCCACGAGGGTGATGTGAGGACGTTGACCGGTGAAGCGATCGCTTTCACGGGAAATACTTCCCCGTGATCCAGCGTAGGAACGCGAGCGATTCAGCCATTTCGCCCATGCCGTTCATGCCATCCTCGATGCTCACCCACCCGCTGTAGTTGTTCTCTGCGAGAATGCCAAAGATCGCAGGGAAGTCGTTCAGCCCCTTGCCCGTAACGCCGTGACGCAGTTTGTCGAAGTAGCCGACGGTGCCGTCGGCGGCGCGGAGATCGTCGAGTGTGGCACCGTCCGCGAGATACCGGTCGCTCGCGTGCATGCTCACGACGCGGTTGGCGACGGCGCGAAGCAGTTCGATGGGATCATCGCCGGCAACGACCGCGTTCGATGGGTCGTACTGCACACCGAAGTGCGTGCGGTCCGTAATCGCGTTAACCAGATCGAGAAACACGTCCTTCTTCTGCGCGAACTCCGGGTACTTCCAGAAACCGTCCTTGTAGTGGTTCTCCAGGCCAAGAATCACGTCGCACTCGCGCGCGACCGGAAGCACCGCGTTGATACACTCGACGACCCACTCCAGTCCCTGCTCGCGCGACACGTCCGGATATCGCTGACCGCTCAGGACGCGGCACACGGTTCCCGGGCCGCCGAGTCGCCGCGCGACGCGGACCATCTCGACTTCTTTTTCGATAGCCTTCTTGCGGGCGTCAGGGTCGGGGTTGGTGAAGTCCGGGGAGCAGCACAGCATCGGCATCTGGCGCCCGGTATCGCAGATCGCGTCCCCGACGGAATCGAGGTAACCGGGTTCGAGGCTTGTGAAGAACCCTTCGTACATTTCGAGGCCATCGCAGTCCAGAGCGCGCGACATGGTGACCCATTCAAACACGGTCATGGTGCGCGCGCCCGCGATGCGGTCGAGGTAACACTTCGGGAACGCGGAGATTCGCAGCGGCATGGCAAAAACTCTTACTTCTTGAAATCGGCGTCGTCGAGCTTCTCGAAGTACTTCGTTTCCAGCACCTCGGCTTCGAGGAACGTCTTGCCGTCGCGCTTGATGGTGACCTTCTTCGGCACTTGCAACCCGTCCTTGTTCTTCGCGTAGTCCGACGGCATCCGCTCCTCGGTGATCTCGTTCCCACTCACCTGATCCACGGTGCGGAATTCGAGCTTTGCGAGCAGCCCCGTTTCCTTGTCGAAGTAGACGCTCACGTCCTTCTGGCCCTTCTTCGTGACACGCACGCCGACCACCTTCTTACCGTCCACCTTGTCGTCGCCGATGATGCTCAGCTCGTAGCCTTTCTCCTTCAGCGTGACGAGGCGTGCCACCTGCATCACGTGGCCGATCTCCTTTATCGAGTCCTTCGCGCCGGCGGGTACATCGATCGCCTTGCCATCCACTTCGATGGTCATCTTGTCGCCGTTAATCAACGTGAGAACGGCGATGCTCTTTCCGCCGATCTTCAGTTCCATCGAGTCCTTGAACTTGTCGGGGATCATGTAGGAAACGTCCTGGGTGTACTCGACTTCACCCACACCGGGGAGATGGATCTTGCCCTTGGTTTTCGACTGCCCAGCCTTGTTCTTCGTGATCAGTTCCTCGCCGCCGTGGGCCTTGATCGCTTTCGCGATGATGTCCTGCGGTTCGTCCGCGGCCCGCGCGATGACGGGGGCGAACACAAACGCGACCGTGAACAGGAACAAGAAGCGCGAGCGAGACATGAGGTTCTCCGTTCAACCTGGGACAGGCGTTTCGCAAACAGTGACGACGGTCGTAGTGGCCCTTTTCACCTCACGCGAAACGGCAACTCTTTCCCCTCCAACCCCGCGAACAGGTTCAGGACGGAAAGTTCCGCCATCCGCCGGCGGGTCTCTTCGGTGGCGCTGCCAAGGTGCGGCGTGATGATGACGTTCGCGAGCTTTAGCAACGGGTGATCGCGCGGCAGCGGTTCCGGGTCGGTGACATCGAGTGCCGCCGCGAAGATTCGCTTTGCCGTCATCGCTTCCGCGAGCGCGTCCTTATCGACGACCGCGCCGCGTGCGACGTTCACGAGCGTCGCGGTGGGCTTCATCTTCGCGAGTTCGGCGCGGCCGATGAAGCCACGCGTTTCGGCCGTGAGCGGCACTGTGAGCACCACGTAATCGGAGCCTGCGAGCAGTTCATCCTTGCTGGCGTACTTCGCACCGAGGGCGATCTCGGCTTCGTCGTTGCGGTTGCGGTTGTGGTACAGCACCTTCATGCCGAAGCCGTTCGCGCGTTTCGCGACCTGCCGCCCGATCCGGCCCATGCCGAACACACCGAGCGTGCTGCTGTGAACCTCGCGGCCGAGCATGAACGAGGGGTCGTATCGCAGGAAATCCGGTCCGCGGGCGTAGCGGTCGCCTTCGACGATGCGCCGCCCGGCAGCGAGTATGAGCGCGAAAGCCAGATCAGCCGTCGCACCGTCGAGGATGCCCGGTGTGTTCCCCACGGGGATGTTTCGCGCTGTCGCGGCCTTCACGTCGATGTGATCGACGCCCACACCGAAGTTGCTGATGAGTTTCAGCCCCGCGAAGCGATCCATCATCGCAGCGTCCACAATGGGGTGGCCGTAGGTGTAGATTGCGTCGATGCGCCCGGTGGCGTCCCACGGCACGAGATCGACGCGCCCGCCGAGCAACTCAAGGACGACCGGTGAAACGGGAAGGTCGGCGAGTACACGGGGAAGAGGCATGGGTGGGTCTCGTGGGTGGTGCGAAGCCGCAAGCGGCGGAAGAATCATTCGTAAAAGGGGAATAGTTTCTTGATCTGCGCCGCGTTGACCCGGCGCCCGTATTCGCACACCTCGAACGCCTCCGCGTATTTCACCTTCTTCCCCTTCTCCGCGCCATAGTACGTTACGAGTTCGTCGCGGTACTTGTCGGCAATCTCTGCGTCGCGCTTCGACCAGTAGTGCTTCTCGCGGAACCACTTCTTGCGCTCCGCGTCGCCTTTCGGCACCAACCGGAACTCGGTCTCGCTGCCCAGCGCCCCGCCCTCGTAGACCTGTGATTCGAGTTCGTGCAGCGCGTCGAACTTGGTTTCGATGACATCATCGGTGCTAACCACGATATCCGCCTTGAAGCGATATGGTTTCTGGAAGCCGTCGCTCGCGTAGAGAAACAGCGGGTTGGCCTTCAGCGGCGGCGAGTCCGGGCAGAAGTGCGGCACCGCGACCATGTACGCGGCGTCTTGCACCAGCACACCGACGTAACGGTGGTCCGGATGGTAGTCCCACGGGCGATGCGCGATGACGATGTCCGCTTTCCAGTCGCGAATGAGTCGCGTGATCTTCTTGCGGTTCTCCAGATTCGGTTCGAGTTCGCCGTCGTGAATGTCGAGCACCTCGCACGCGACACCCAGCAACTTGTCGGCTTTCTGCACTTCCGCCACTCGCCGTTTGGCGAGCGGACCACCGGCCTCGCGCCAGTGCCCGATGTCGCCGTTGGTGACGGATACCATCTTCACCTCGTGGCCGAGTTTGGCCCACTTCGCCGCGGTGCCGCCGGCCTTCAGTTCGGCGTCGTCGGGGTGCGCACCGAACACGATGATGCGGAGTTTCGCGGGCGGATCCGCCGCGCGAACCGCCGCGTCGGGAATCGCGAACACGCCCGCGGTCAGCAACACAAGGGGGAGAAGCCATCGCATCGGAGAACTCCTGAAAGGATGGGAGATGCGTGCGGTTATACCATGAAACGTGCCGCAATTGGATCACAGGGCGGAAGCCCTGTGTTCTTTCGATGCAAGCGCTCGCCTTGACTTCCGCGCCGACCATCCACACACTAACATCAGAATGCGACTCTCCCGCCCGGCCACACTTTCGCTCTGTCCTTCACGACGCCAACGCATGACCTCCTCCTTGCCGAAGTTCGGGTCCGCGCTCGTCGCGATCGTCGCGCTCGCGTCGTTCTCTCCCGCACAGGAGAAGAGCGGCGAGACGATCTACCGGCAGATGTGCGCGAAGTGCCACGGTGCGAAAGGCGAAGGCGCAAAACAATACCCGCAACCGCTGATTGGGGACAAGTCGCTCGCGCAACTTGCGCATGTGATCGATCTCACCATGCCCGACGGTTCACCGGATATGCTCAACGCGGCCGAGTCGAAGCGCGTCGCCGAATACGTGTACGACGCGTTCTACTCGCCGAACGCGCAGGCAAAGTTGAACCCGCCACGCGTGGAGTTGTCGCGGCTCACCGTGAAGCAGTACCGCAACAGCATTGCGGACGTGATCGGCAGCCTCCGGTTCCCACCGAAGCTCGATGACAAGCAGGGACTCCGAGGCGAATACTTCAACGCGCGCAACCTCCAGCCGAACAAGCGGCAGATCGACCGCACCGACGCGGAAGTGCGGTTCGACTTCGGCAAGGAAGCGCCAAAGGCCGACATCGAGCCAAAGGAGAAGTTCGACCCGAACACGTTCTGCATCCGGTGGGACGGCTCGGTGTGGGCGCCCGAAACCGGCGTGTACGAGTTCGTCGTGAAGACCGACCACGCGCTGCGGTTGTGGGTGAACGACAACCGGAAAGCAGTCATTGATGCCTGGGTGAAGTCCGGCGACGGCACCGAGTTCAAGACGAACATCTTTCTGCTCGCGGGGCGCGCGTATCCGATCAAACTGGAGTTCTCGAAGGCGAAGCAGGGCGTGGATGACTCGAAGAAGAACCCGAACCCGCCGGTGAAGCCCGCGTTCATTTCGCTCAACTGGAAGCGCCCGGGGCGCGCTCTCGAACCGGTCGCGAGCCGCTTCCTCACGCCGCAGAAGTTCCCGGAAGTCGCGGTGATCGAAGCGCCGTTCCCGCCGGACGACCGCAGTTTCGGCTGGGAACGCGGCACCACCGTGTCGAAGGAATGGGAAGCCGCGACCACCGAAGGCGCGCTCGAAACGGCCGCGTACATCGTCGCGAAGTTGCAAGACCTGACCGGCGTGCAACCCGGCGCGACGGATCGCGTCGCGAAGTACAAGCAGTTCTGCAAGACGTTCGCGGAGCGCGCGTTCCGCCGACCACTGAACGCTGCGGAACAGTCGCTGTTCATCGACCGTCAGTTTGAAGCCGCTGGCGACGACGCGCAACTCGCCGTGAAACGCGTCGTGCTGATCGTGCTGAAATCGCCGCGATTCCTGTACCCCGATGCGAACGGCGCACCCGAGCAGTACGCGACCGCGTCGAAGCTGGCATTCGCGCTGTGGGACTCGCCGCCCGATAAGGAACTGCTCGACGCGGCCGGCGCGAACAAGTTGGGCACGCGCGAAGAAGTCGCGAAGCAAGCCGACCGCATGTTGAGTGATCCGCGCGCAAAAGCGAAGTTGCGCGACTTCCTCCTGACGTGGCTGAAGCTCGATCAGGCGAAGGAACTGCCGAAGGACGCGAAGCGGTTCCCGGGCTTCGACGAGGCGCTCGCGGCCGACCTCCGCACGTCGCTGGAGTTGTTCCTCGACGATGTGGTGTGGAGTCCGACTTCCGACTTCCGGCAGATGTTTCTCGGGGACGAAACCTACCTGAACGGGCGGCTCGCGAAGTTCTACGGCGCGGACCTTCCGCCGGACGCGGGCTTCAAGAAAGTGAAACTCGAAGCCGACAAGCGGGCCGGTGTGGTGACACACCCTTACGTTCTCTCGTCGCTGGCGTACACGGGCGAAACCTCACCGATTCACCGCGGCGTGTTCGTCGGTCGCGGGCTGCTCGGTATCGGCATCAAGCCGCCGATGGAGGCATTCACGCCGCTCGTCCCGGAACTGCACCCCAACCTGACCACACGCGAGCGCGTCTTGCTGCAAACGAAGGCGAACGCGTGCGCGAGTTGCCACACGATCATGAACCCACTCGGGTTCTCGCTGGAGCATTTTGACGCGGTCGGTCGATACCGTGAGAAGGAGAAGGACAAGCCCGTGGACGCGAGCGGCGGTTACGACACGCGAGCCGGCACCACCGTGAAGTTCACCGGCGCGAAGGAGTTGGCGAAGTTCCTCGCCTCGAGCGACGAGACGCACTACGCTTTCGCTCAGCAGGCGTTCCACTACTTCGTGAAGCAACCCGTGCGCGCCTACGGGCTTGCGAAACCCGAAGAACTGCGGAAAACGTTTGCCGACAACGGCCTCAGTATGCGAAAACTGATCGTGGAGATCGCAACCACTGGCGCACTGGCGAAGACAGAAGCGAAGCCGCCTGCTAAATAGATTGCCTTGGAACGCCTCGACCCCTGCGGGGTCGGCGCTAACCTACCCGCAACACCCGCCTGACTGGAGTTCCTTTCAATGCCCCTGACCCGTAACCGGCGCGAGTTCGTGCGAGACCTCGGCATCAGCGCCGCGGCCATGCCCTTCCTGCTCAACCTGCCGGGACTCGCGTTCGCAAACCAGGCGAAGCGGAAGCAGCGGATCGTCTTCGTGTTCAGCCCGAATGGGGTCGTCCCGAAAGACTTCTGGCCCGACGAGGAAGGCACGAACTTCAAGCTGAAGCAAATCCTATCACCGCTCGAACCGTTCAAGAAGCAGGTGCTCACGCTGCACGGCGTCTGCGACCGCATCCGCGGCGACGGCGACGGCCACATGCGCGGCATCGGCTGCTTGCTCACCGGCATCGAACTGTACCCCGGCAACGTGCAAGGCGGTTCCGACACGCCCGCGGGCTGGGCGAAAGGCATCAGCGTTGATCAAGAGATCAAGAACCATCTCCAGAAGGACGCGGCCACCAAGACGCGATTCGGTTCGCTCGAAATGGGCGTGATGGTCCCCGACCGCGCCGACACCTGGACACGCTGGAGCTACGCGGGCGCGAACAAGCCGATCACGCCGATCGACGACCCGTACCAAATGTTCAACAAACTGTACGGCCGCGTGAAAGACCGCGAAGCGCTCGCCAGCGTACTCGATGACATCAAAGACGACTTGAAGAAGGTCGGTAACAACGTCGGCGCCGCGGACAAGAAACTGCTCGAAGAACACGCCGCGTTCGTACGCGACATGGAAAAGGAACTGAAGGAACAGAAGAACGCTGTCGTGGGCCACGCGGTTCCGAAGATGGAACCGGGCATCCGCAAAGACAACGACAACATGCCGAAGATCAGCAAGGCGCAAATCGACCTGTTGGTGAACAGCTTCCATGCCGACTTCGCGCGGGTCGCGAGTTACCAGATCACGAACTCGGTGGGCGGCGCCCGCATGAAATGGCTCGACATCAACGAAGGCCACCACGAGCTTTCGCACGAGCCGGACACAAACGAGAAGGCGCAAGAGAAACTGGTGAAGATCAACAAATGGTACTGCGAGCAGGTCGCGTACCTCGCGAAGCGCTTGGCTGAAACGCCGGAGCCGGGCGGCAGTGGCTCGTTGCTTGACAACACGCTCATTGTCTGGACGAACGAACTGGGTAAGGGCAACTCGCACACGATGGACAACATCCCGTTCGTGATGGTCGGCGGCGGTCTGGACTTCAAGATGGGCCGGTCGCTGAAGTACCCGAAGGTGGCGCACAACCGGTTGCTGATGTCGCTGGCGCACGGCTTCGGGCACAACGTGAAGACGTTCGGCAACCCGAACCACTGCGCCGCGGGCGCGCTGACCGGGTTGGTGTGAGAATCAGTGTGGGGCAGGCCGCTGGCCTGCCGAAGCCTACGGCAGGCCAGCGGCCTGCCGAAGCATACGGCAGGCCAGCGGCCTGCCCCACAACAAGCAACGCGGGCCGAGGGCTTTCACCCTCGGTCCGTGCGCGTTCTCGCGATCGTCTACTTCTCGACCTGTGGCGCGGAAGGCTCACGGCACCGCCGGGCGAAGATGAAGTTCTTCGCCGACGGAACCACGTCCCACGGGGTTGCCCCAGACCGTCGGCGAAGAACTTCATCTTCGCCCGAAAGCGGTGCTGGAACAGCCTTCCCCGCGACGCATCGGATAGCATTCGCTCGGGCGACGCAACATCGCCCTGGTGGAAACCACCGAGCTAAACCGACCGCGAGAACACTTCCACACTACCCCAACCCGCGGGCGAACACAAGGCGCCACCGGCGTGCTAAACTGGTAGCACCCGTTCACGCGGAACCCGACATGCAGACCGAAGCGGAAGCGTTCCTTCAGCGCATTCGAGCGTACCCGGACGACGACGCGCAACGGCTCATCTTCGCCGACTGGCTCGACGAAGAGGGCGATCCGCGTGGGCGATTTATCCGCGTACAGCTCGCGCTCGCGCACATGTCAGAACACGATCGCGAAGCCAACAACCTGCGCATGGAAGAACGGCACCTCCTGGCCGCACATCGGGACGAGTGGGAAGCCCCGTTCCGCGGACTGGTCACCGGGCCGGTGTTTCGCCGCGGGTTCGTCAATGAGGTGAAGGTCGAGGCGCGGCAACTCCTGCGACACGCGGACGAAATCTTTGACGCGGCCCCGGTACGGCACATTCACCTGCTCGACGTGGGCGGGAGTCTTCCGGCCGTGACGCAGTGCCCGTATCTCAGTCGTCTGGCGGCGCTCACGGTGTACGCGCAGCGCGCCGGCGAACCGCTCGCGCGTGCGCTCGCGAGTTCACCGCATCTCACCGGTCTCAAGGTGTTGCACCTGGCCCGCAACCGACTCGCCGACGACGCGGCCGAACAACTCGCGACTTCGCCCAACCTTGCGGGCCTCGCGGAACTCGACCTGAGTGAGAACGAGATCGGCGAAACGGGCGCTCGCTCGCTGGCTGCGTCGCCGTACCTTACAAACCTGAAACGGCTCGAACTACGGGAGAACCGGCTCGGCCCTGCCGGCGCGGAGGCGCTGGCCGGGTCCGAACGCCTGGCCGCGCTCCGGCGATTGGGGCTGAGCGACAACGATGTTGGCGCGCCGCGTCTGTTTTCGCTATCGCGCGCGCACGACCTGCTCCGCGTGCCGGTTCTCGATCTCGCCCTGAACGGACTGACCTTCACCGGGCTGCAAACTATCTTCGCGCGCAGGCTCAACGCCGACCCTGCAACCGTGCGACTCGAAGAGCTTCACCTCGACGCGAACGCGCTGGACGATGCGGGCGCCGCGGTTCTGGCGCACTGCCCGCACTTGGCGAACCAGACCGTGCTGACGCTCGCGAACTGCAACATCGGGGACGAAGGCGCGCGGATTTTGGCCAAAAGTCCGCATCTGGACCGTGTCGCGCTCCTCGATCTGAGTAACAATCCGATCGGCGAACCCGGCTTCCGCGCGATGCTCCACACACCGCACTGGCGAGCGCTGCGTCGGCTTCTCTACTCGCCCATCAGTGTCTCGCCCGACATGCGAAGGGCACTCGATCAGAAATACAACCGCCCACCTCACCGCGTGTAGTCTTGTGGTGCAGGCGTCCCGTCTGCCTTCCGGGAGATTATCTTCACGCCCTTGCCTCACACCGGCGGTTCGTCGGTCGCGGTGTCGTCCGCAGCGGGCGGCTTCAAACCCGGTACGCGCGCGTTCAACTTCTGCTGCCGATACACCGCAAGGTCGCGTTGCAGTTTAGCTTCGTGATCGGTCTTCAGTTCCTTGTAGCGTGCCATCCAGTATTTGCGTGTCGCCCAGAAGTCGGTGACCGCGAGGCACACGGCCAGGAACACCAGTCCCATCACCGCGATCCAGTAGAAGCCGACGAGTTTTGTGAACTGTCGGTCCGAGTCGGCCTGGGGGTTGGGTTCGGCGTCGGGCGCGGCACCGACCTTGTCGCGTTCCGGGATGGCGTCCATGCGCGCATCCATGCCGGACAGGTAGTAGCCGGTGATCAACCCGCCAATGAGGACGAGCAACCCGGACGTGGCCGCTCGCCGACGGGCCTGCCCGCGCCGGTACGCACGGTCCTCGGCCGGAAGAAATGGTTCGTCGGCGATCGTGCGCAGTACCCGACGCTGGCGAACAGCCGTCGCCAGTCCGACCAGCACCAGACCCGCCGCGAGGATCAGACCGCCGGTCACGGTGGCACCTGTTTTCGGTAGACCCGCCTTACCTGGGCGGGCGGCTACGCAACTGGTGTTGCGATACGAAGCAGAAGCGTGCCGCTCGACAAGCGGTACCTACTTCAATTCAAAGCACATCAGGTCTTTCTCGTCGCGCAGGTACAACTTACCGTCCAAAAGCGCCGGGTGCGCCCAGGTGTTGCCGCACACCTTCGACCGGGCGAGTTCCTTGAACTCTTTCGCGTTTGCCTCAAACAGTGTGAGGAACCCGGTGTCGTCGAGCATCAGGAGTTGCTCCTTGCCCGCCGAGCCGCACCGGAGGACCGCCGCGTGGTACTTGCCCACGTCCTTCTTCTCCCACAATACCTTCCCCGTCTTCAACTCGACGCACCGCAGCACGATCTGCGGGTTGGTGAACGACGCCCCGCCGTTGATCATGTACAGGTGCTCGCCGACCACCAGTGGGGTGGAGAAGTAGCAGTTCAGCGCCTTGTTGAACCACGCCTTCTCGGTCGCATACTTGCCGTCCTTCTCGGTCACCTTCAACCCAATCGCGCCGCCGGTGATTGTGCTCCCGATGACCATGTCGCCAACCACCAGCGGCGTGGCCGACGACTCGATCAGGTTCCCGACCTTCCCCTCGAACGGGACG
Organism: Planctomycetia bacterium; assembly: GCA_005772955.1. Lineage (GTDB taxonomy): Bacteria > Planctomycetota > Planctomycetia > Gemmatales > Gemmataceae > Gemmata. The sequence goes on along the minus strand of SXID01000259.1, from coordinate 33,700 downwards.
CTCCACAGTTTCTCGCCTTTCACTGACAAGCCAAGCAGGTTCGCACCGGTGAGCACGACGAGTTGCTTGCCCGCTTGGACCGGCGACGCGTAACTGGCCGGTTCGTCGGTCGCCTGCCACGCGGTCTTGCCGGTCTTCGCTTCCAACGCGACCATGCCCGCGCCCTTCCCGCCGACCATCAGCACCACCGTCTCGCCAACGACGAGTGGCGAGGTGGACACGCCGAAGAACAGGTTCTTCGCGCCGAACTCCTTGAGCGTGTCCACTTTCCAGTCGATCGCACCGGTCTTCGCGTCCCAGCACGCGGCGATCCCGGTTCCGCCGTAGGTGAATACCTTGCCGCCGCTGACGGACGGCGTGCCGCGCGGCCCGTTGCCGAACAGCGGCTTGAACTCCGTCCGGTCGTAGCTTTTCTCCCACTTCCGTTCGCCGGTCTTCGCGTCGAACGCGGCCAGCGCGTCGGCGTTCTTCCCCTTTGGCTGGTAGAACGCATACACGACCCCCCCGACCACGACGGGCGAACTGTGCGATTCGCCGACCGGCTTCGTCCAGATTGGCTTGAGGTCGCCTTTCCAAGCGGCGACCGGTTCGCTCGTGCTGTTGTCGCGGTTCGGCCCGAGGAACTGCGGCCAGTCAGCAGCGGAGAGTGAAAGTGTGAGCGTGAGTGTGAGGAGAGAAGCAGCAAGGAAGCGGAACATGCGAATCTCCTGGCGAGCCGGGCGGCATCAGCCCCCGGAGTGATGAACGACGGGTAGCGGCACCCGTGTCGCGGGCGGTGTCATGCTATCGCCGACGTGATCGTTTGGCCGCGCCGCGCGCGGCGCGTCGAGGAAGTGATGCAGGGGTGCGTAGTGCCAACCGGTGCCGTGCGCGTCCGCGATTTGCTTCAGTTTCGCGAGCGATTCTTCCGTGATCTCCGCCATGCGTGCCTGATAGTTCGCGTCGCAGAAGTAGATGCGGCACCCGAGAGGGCGCGTGTCGCGCGCGGTGCAGAGGCCTTCAATCTGGAAAGGACACCCGTCGCGCGATACAGGTTGTTCGTAAAACGGGGCGTTGTCGAGCAGAATCTCGGCCTCGAACGCGCTGATGAAGAGCGTGTGCTCGTACTCGGTAAACCGGCAGCAGCGTCCGGAGGCGTCGCAGCGCGGTGCGACGGCGCCCACGGCCGCGTCCGCAGTGGCGTACACCGCGAGCACGTCCTTCCGCACGTCATCGGTCACGAGGCACCTGAATACTTTTACTTCTTCTTGCCGCGCCCAGTTCGGTAATTGAGCGGGTACTCGGTGAGGCTTTCAGATCTTGATGACCTTGAGTCGGCGGGAGATTTCCTCGACCGGGATCACGTCGCCCTTCCCCGCACCGGGGCACGCTTCGCAGGCGTGTTTCCAGTCTTCGGGCGTTCCGACGTTGCTGTCCCAGAACGGCCACGTGCGGCACTGCGCCGGCCGCACGCGATACACGGTGCAGCCCTTCGCACGGTCATAGAAGACGCAATCGCCGTTGCCCTTTTCGCGGATTGTGCGACGCCCGCGTGCCTTGCGGGTATACAGGTCGCGGACCTCATCGAGCGGTTGGCCAAGGAACGCGGCGAGCGACGCGAGTTCCTCATCGGTGATCCACACAAACCCGGGCGCACCGGTGCAGCAGTTTCCGCACTGGGTACATTCGAACGCCAGCCCTTCGGCGTACCAAGGTTCGCCCGCGTCACCTTGCAACTTATCGCTCACGCTTACCCTTCTCTGGTGTCGATAAGATAAGATGATACCGCGCCAGTGAAACTCCACAACTGCCCGTGCGCCGCAACTGGCAGCGCACCCGGAATTTTGCTACCTAGATCACCCGGCCTACTTGTGGCCGAGTCGACGCCGTTAACCGTGGTTCCGCGATGACCCAACTGCTCGGGGTTGCCCTCCGCGGGACAGGTAGTTGCCTGCCCGCTCGCGTAGTCCCCAATGAAGAATTTACCGACGTACTGAACCTCGACACATCGGACGAGTGGATCCGCACGCGTACCGGGATCCGCGAGCGCCGGTTCGCGGGGTTGGGCGAAACGTCTGCCTCGCTCGGCGCGAACGCCGCGCGAAATGCGATCGAGTCCGCCGGGCTGAACCCGGAGGACATCGATCTCATCGTCTGTGCGACCGTCACACCCGATCTGATGTGCCCCGCGACCGCCAACCTCATCCAGACCGCTCTCGGCTGCCGGCCGATCCCGGCGTTCGACATTGCCGCTGCGTGTTCGGGCTTCCTGTATGCCCTCTCGGTTGGTTCGCAGTTCATCCGCACGGGCGCAGTCAGGCACGCGCTCGTGATCGGCGCGGAGGTGCTGACACGCATCATCGACTTCACCGACCGCAACTCGTGCATCCTGTTCGGCGACGGGGCCGGGGCCGTGGTTCTCAGCGGCACACAAGTGGTGAACACGGGTGTTCGCAAGGTCCGGCTCTATTCCGACGGTGCGCGTCAGGAACTGATTCAGGTGCCGAGCCGCGTCACCCCGGTACCGCCGCCCGGCCCGCCGCAGGTTCAGCGGTTAGAACACATGCGGATCAGCGGGCGCGAAGTCTTCCGGTTCGCAGTGACTCGCATGGTGGAGTTGATCGAGCAAGCGGAAATAGACGCGCGCGAACTCGGCCTCAACGGGATCGAGGTGCTGATTCCGCATCAGGTGAACCAGCGAATCATCGACGCGGCGATTGAGACGAGCGGGTTCCCGGCGGATAAGGTGATGGTGAATCTGGACAGGTACGGGAACACGTCGGCCGCGAGCGTCCCCATCGCGCTGGACGAAGCACTGCGAACCGGCCGCTGCAAGGCTGGCGACACGGTGTTGCTCGTCGCCTTCGGGGGCGGTCTCACCTGGAGCAGCGCGCTCGTCACCCTTTGAATCACTTCAACAACAGTTAAGCGTAGGCCCCGCCGGGGCCGTGTTTCCCACCAAGGAAAAGCACGGCCCCAGCGGGGCCTACGCGATAACTGGCACTCGTATCTCAGTGGCAGCAGCCGTCGGTGTGTTCCTCGATCATCTCGGGCGGTTTCACACGCACTCGGTCGCGCTCCAGACGCGGGCCGATCGCACCGAGTTGCTCATCCAGCGTTTCGCGCAGCGAGTCGAAGTTGTGGAAGTCGTGGTCGTTGAACAGCGTGTAACCGGTCCACATCAGGTTCGCGCACACCCGCGGCGGGACGCGCCCGGTCGCGGCACCCAGCCCCGGAATCGCGACCGACGTGATGCTGGCCGGGATTCGCGCGTTCTGCTGGTGGATCGCCTGGAACGCCGCCGCACAAGCCAGCGCCACGTTGAACGTGTTGCTGACGTTCTCTGACGAGGTCACCATGGTGGGCGCTGAGATGAGGTACTTCGGGAGTTCCGCGTCGGTCGAGACGCAGGTCGCAGCGCCGATCGGCATCGACCCGTTGAAGCGTTTGCCGATCTCGGCCTGAACGCGGCGCTCGATCTGGGAACCGAGGAACCGCTTGATGACGGCGTCCAGGCCGCCGTCCATCTGGCCGCTGGAGTTGGTTGGTGTGACCCAGGCATCGACCGTTTGCGCCAGCATTGAACCGTGTGTGATCTCGACTTCTGGTGTGTCGGCGAACGCGGCCCGCCACGCCCGCACAACGGCCGCGTTCACGTCCACCAGTACGACGTTCAGCACGGGTTTCATGAACTTCACAGACATGGCTTTCTCTGTTTGAAATAGGGTTGATGGGGAAGTGAGATGGGTATACCGCGCCGCGTGTGAACGGCAGATGTCGGTCGGTCTGAAGCGAAAACGGGAAAAAGAAGTGTTCTTCATCGTAGTCCTCACGCTCCGCGTGAGGTCTTCGCGTCGCAAGTGGTTCCGCGTGAGCCTCCTCACGCCACATCACGCGGAGCGTGATGACGACGATCAAACCAGCGCGCTCCACCCGGCATAAGGCCCGGCTCAGCGCATCCGGCGGCGCATCATCGCAAGCAACCCCGCGTAGGCCGCGACCAGCGGCATCCCGACAGCGGCGCCCCAGCGCCACAGGGTTTTCTCGCTCTCCGACATCGCGACCCGCGGGTACTGCCACGCGGGCAACTCGGACTTGGGCAACCGGTCTTCGCGCGCGGTCAGCCAGTTGACCGTGTGAAGCAGTAACTTCTCCTGCGCCGGTTTCAGTTCCGGGCCGCCGAACACGTGGCCGCTGCCGAACACGACCGTCCGCTGCGTTGGCCGGTCGCCGTGCTCGGCGGCTTGCATCAAGCCCAGCGCGGCAGCGGTGTCGAACGGATTGAGGACTGCGGCCAACTGTCGCGATTCGTAGTCCTCGTACACCCACGACGCGGGAATCTTGTTCTCGACAGCCACGCCGATGGTGAACGGACCGCGTTTCTCCTCGTCGCTCGTGCCCTTGCCCGCGTCGCCTTTCGCGGGCGGGTCGAACTCCGGGGCATACACCAAAATGCGGCGCTGGCCGCGTGGCAGAATCAGTGGGAACGGGCGCAGTTCGTTCCAACTGTTGGGCGCGGTCTGCACGAGTTCCGCCGCGAACGGTTGCCGCGCCTGCGCGGCCGGGGTCAACGAGACCGGGCGCACGGCACGGAACCGGAGTTCAAGCGCGTTCTCGGCGGTGCGCCCGGTCAGCCGGACCGCGTTCGCAATCGGGTTGGGCTTGAGCTTCGCGTCGGCCGCGGGCGATTCGGTGAACGTCAGGGGCGGCACCTCGACCGGGCCGCTCCCGAACCGGTCGGACGTGAGAGATTTGGTCTCCCCGTCGAACAGAACCACCGTGCGGCCAAGTACGATCCCGCGATCGGTGAGCAACTTCTCAAGCTCTTCCGGCTGCGCGGTCAGCGATGTGCTCAGTTCTTTGTTCACCCGCGCGTTGAACTCGGGTAACGACTCTCCCTGTTCGGGTGCGAATTGCGGCGAGATCGGTCCGAGGCACGCGAGCACGGGCTTGCCCTGCTTCATGAATTCCTTGGCGACCTGCGCCTGTTCCGCACTCAGCGAGTGCAGTTCGGGGTCGATCTCCTGCCCTTCGAGCGCGTCCTCGGTAGTGAACCGCGAGACGATGAGCAGGTCCACATCAGCCAGTTGCTTCGTCAGTTTGGCGGACACGTCCGTCATCCGGCGGTACTGCAGGTGCCGCTCGTCCTTCAGATTTTCGACCAGTCGCTTTTCAAGTTCCTTCTGGTTCCGCTCCGCTTCGGTGAACCGTTCCCGTGCGCGCTTGGTCAGTTTCTCAACAACTTCGAGGATCTGCGGCTCGAAGTCTTCGGGCGGAGTGCCGACCACATAGTCGGAGTACGCGAGTACCCGCTCGGCCCAGGGCTTCCCCTTCGCCTCCGCGATTTTCTTGGTGTCGGCGTCGCGCACGTTGCGCTCGGCGCGGGCCGAACGAAGGGTCGCGTTCGCGCTCCGAAGTTCCGCTTCCAGTCGCTCAAGCGTACTCTCTTCGGCGGTGTCCGCGGCCGGTTTCGGGCCGCCGGGCGTTCCCCACTTCTTCAGCACGATGTCCGTGACGTCGAACCCGGCGTCGGTGAGCGCCTTCCGCAACCCGACCATGCCGTACCGTGCGCGCCAGCCGTCGCCCCGCGTCGTACCCAGCGCCTCGTGAACGACGCACACCGCGACCTTCGGGCGGCGTTCTTGTACCGCGAGCACGCGCCGCGCGAACGCGTCAATCCCCTGAGGCAGCAGCACCAGGTTGGCACGCCCGCCGTCGGCTTCCTTGCTCGCGGTCTTGTCGAGTTGCATGAACTCGTTGAAAGAGAGCCGCTGCACGCGCTTGTTCGCGTGGAAGAAGATGCCGTTCTCCGGGTCGGCTTCGATAGCGGTTTTCAGTTCCGGCGCGTCCGTCGTGAGCGCGTCGAGTTGGTCCTTGTAACCGAATGCTTCCGTGTCCAACACGACCACCTTGAACTGCGGACCGAACTCGCGGAACCGGTCCACGAGGTCGCGCACCTTCTCCGTTACCTTCTCCTCGGCGGCCTTCGTGTACGAATCGCGATGGGGCGCGAGCCGCCCGAAGTTGTGTGTCTGGTGAACGACGATCGTGGTCGGTGCGGCCGCGCGAATCTTGCTCAGATCGGCGGCGAGTTCCGGGGGCAGTGTGAACCGCTGGTCGCGGGTGCAGTCATACCGCCCGGAGTGAGTGAACGAGTAGCAGTTCACCAGAACGAGGAGGACGATCGCGGCGACCGCGCCGACGGTCGCGGTGGTGCCAGCCGCGGCGCGCCCGCTCGCGCCGGCGAGCAGCCCAACGACATCGACGAGCAACGCGAGTACGACCGCGGCCAGACCAGCGACAAGCGCCCACGCGGCCCCTTGTGCGAGGCTGCCGTGCGCGCCTTTGGTTGCGGCCCCGAGTACGTTGGGGATCGTCTTCCACCCGGCCCACGAGTTCAGATCGACGGACGGGAACGAGGCCACTGCGAGCGCGACTCCGGTCACGACCACGGCGAGGCCGGTCAGACCCAGTGCGCGGACAAGGAACCGGAACCGGCTGCCCAAAGTCGTTCGTTGGCGTGTATCGGCCATAGCGTGTTCGGTGTTCGGTGTTCGGTGGGTGTTTGGTTAGCTGCAAGCCGAATGCGAGCGTTGCATCACCGCAGTCGTCGCGCCTCCAGGCTGCGCACGGTCAGGTACAGGCAGCACAGCGTGACGGTGACGTACAGCACGAGCGGGCGCGTGTCGATCACGCCGCGGGTGAAGTCGCGGCGGAAGTGTTCCGGCACGCTGAGGTAGTACACCAGCGCGTCCCAGTCGCTCCCCGAATCGACCTGCCACCGCAGCGCCGCCGGCAGCACGAACCCCAGCCCGAGCAACAGCGACAGCATCCACGCGACCAACTGACTCTTCACCCAACTGGAGACGAGCAACCCGAGCGCGAGGAACATCGCACCGGCGAGTACCATGCCGAGATACGACGTGAGGATCGGGCGCGCGTCGATGTTCCAGGTGAGGTGAACGAGGTGCCGCGCGTCATACGTGGCGTGCAGGTAGCCGCCGGCGGCCGCGAGCGCTACTCCGCTCACTCCCAACAGAAGCACGAGCCGCCCGTTCAACGCAAACCAGAAGCCGAGTTTCGCCATCCCGATAAACAGGATGCCAACGACAAGCATGGCCGCGAAGAGCGTGACGTTCCCTTGCCAGTCCGCCTTCAGGTCCGCCAGCACGGGGATGTAAACGAGCGTGGTACTCCACAGCAGTAGGTAGAAGGCAAAGCACGCGACGAACTTGGCGAACACAACCTGCCAGTCGCGTATCGGCGCGGTGAGGAGCGATTCAAGGGTGCCGGTACCGCGTTCCTCCGCGATCAACCTGGACGTGATGATGCCCGTCACCGCGGGGAACAAACCCCAGAACAGCACGCCCGCGACGAGCACATCTTGCGGATTTTCGGCCCCGCCGAGCATCACCTGCATCGGGTACTCGATGCCGCGCGGCCCCTTCTCCGTGAGCAATCCGACCACGAGCCAGAACAGCAACCCGTTCAGCACGAGGAAGCCGAACAGCGCGACGTACCCGATCGGCCCCGTGAAGTACGCGGCAAACTCGCGGCGGATCAGACTGCACGTTGCTCGCATTGTTGGCTCTCGTTCCGCTTACTGCACTCGCCGGGAACCAGGGTCTCACGACCCTGGCTACGACCAGCCGCCCCATCCGGGGCTGAAAACAGAAAACCGATTCTTAGCCCTGGAAGGGCGGCTGTTCGTAGCCAGGGTCGTGAGACCCTGGTTCCGGCAAGCCCGCGGCGGTCAGATTCCCTCTTGGCCGGTCAACTGCACGAAGATGTCTTCGAGCGGCTTGTTCTTGTGCCGCTGGCGCACGGCGGCGAGCGACCCGTCTTCGACTACCTGCCCCTGGTAGATCACGATGACCGAGTCGCACGTCGCTTCGACTTCGCTCAGGATGTGCGTGGACAGCAGCATCGTGTGCATCTGCCCGAGTTCGCGCATCAGTTTGCGTGTCTCGCGGATCTGCGACGGATCAAGGCCCGCGGTGGGTTCGTCGAGGATCAGCACCGGCGGGTCGGCGAGCAGCGCGTCGGCCAAGCCCACACGCTGCCGGTAGCCCTTCGACAGCGTACCGATAATCTGCCGGCTCTCGTCCTTCAGCCAACAGCGTTCGAGTACGTAGCCTATGCGCTTCTTGCATTCGGTGCGGCTCAGACCTTTAAGCCCGCCACGGAAGCGGAGGTATTCGTCAACCCGCATGTCACCGTAGAGCGGGCAGCTTTCGGGCATGTAGCCGATGCGCCGGCGGGCTTCGATCGGATCCCAGAACACGTCCTTGCCGCCGATGGTGGCCTTGCCGGAACTCGCGGTGAGGAACCCCGCGAGGATTCGCATCGTGGTGGATGTGCCGGCCCCGTTGGGGCCGAGGAACCCGACCACCTGGCCCTTCTCGACGGAGAACGACACGTCGCGCACGGCATGGTATTCGCCGTAGTACTTGGTGAGGTGTTCGACGACGATCAATGGCGCGCCCTCTCGACATTCCGCGTGCGTCCGTCAAGCTACACGGTTAAGGCGCGGTGCGAAGCCTGGCAAGGGCGCGAACGGGGGAGGTTGCCGTGAAACGCCGCCGCCCGCGACGAATCGCGGGCGGCGTGTGGGTGTGGTTCACTTCGCAGGCGGCGGTTGGTCACCGTCCGGTTTCGCCTCGTCAAGCGGCGGCAGCGACGGGCTGCGCTGCGGCCGGCCCTTCCGCTCGCGGGTATGGTCGAGCGGTGTGTCTTTATCGACGAACTGAAACAGGATGCCGGTGTTTTCCGTGTACGGGGACCGCTTCCGCCGCAGTTTCGGGGTTTCGTCGCTCACGTCTGCGCCTCCCGGAGTAACAATACGGTGTCTGCTACCCACGCATTATCGCAGTACAACTCGACGAGATAAACCCCGTGTAAGGCAAATTTGCACCCTTCGATGGTGATCGCCAACTGACGCAGTACACTCCGATCGGTGAAATGCACGAGGTAGACGTTCGTGTTGTAAACGAGTTGGTAGGTGTTTGCGTTGCGCACGTCGATGTGACACCGCACGGTGCCCAGACCGCCGCGCAGTTGCGCGAAGCAGACGAACGACGGCTCAACGTGCGGGTACTGACGAGGGCGTAGGGCGTCGAGCAGCGCGTACAGGTTGAAACTGTCTCCCTCGACATCAACCTCTTCGCACAGGTACAGCGCCTTCGCGCTCGGTATTCCCGGCATCGCTCTTTCCTGGTACGAAACCGGGAGGCTCTCGCCTCCCGGTGTGCCCGCGACGCCGCAAGCGGCACGATTCAACCTCAGTCGCGGCGCCCGCCGCGCCCGCCACCGCCTCCGCGAGGGCCACCACGGTCGCCACCGCGCCCGCCGCGATCACCACCACGGTCACCACGGTCACCACCACGGTCACCACGGTCGCCACCACGGTCGCCACCACGGTCGCCACCGCGATCACCGCCGCCCGCGTCGCCTTCGCTCGGGGCGAGCAGCGCCTTACGCGACAGCTTCACGCGGCCCTGGTCGTCGATCGCGATCACCTTCACTTGAACCTTGTCGCCGATGTTGACCACATCCTCGGGCCGTTGGACGAACCCCGAATCGAGTTCGGACACGTGACACAGCCCGTCGCGGCCCGGTGCGATCTCGATGAACGCGCCGAACTCCTTGATCGAAATCACCTTCCCATCGTACACCGCGCCGACCTTCACCTCGGCAGTCAAGCCTTCGACCATGCGCCGGGCGGCTTCCACGCTCTCCGCGTTGGCCGACGCGATCGATACGGTGCCGTCGTCTTCGATGTCGATCTTCGCGCCGGTCTCTTCCTGAATCGCGCGGATCATCTTCCCGCCGGGGCCGATCAGCTTGCCGATCATCTCGGGGTTGATCTTCAGTTGAATGAGCCGCGGCGCGAACGGGCTGATGTCCTTGCGCGGGGCCGGGAGCGTCGCGAGCATCACCTTCAGGATTTGCAGCCGGCCCTCCTTCGCTTGTTCCAGCGCGCCGCGGACCACAGCTTCGGTGACGCCGTCGAGTTTGATGTCGAGCTGAACGCCGGTGATGCCCTTCTGCGTGCCGGCGACATTGAAGTCCATGTCGCCGTAGTGGTCTTCGTCGCCCTGGATGTCGGTCAGCAGCGTGAAGTGATCCTTCTCCATCACCAAGCCGACCGAGATGCCGGCGACCGGGCGCTTGATCGGCACGCCCGCGTCCATCAAGGCCAGCGTGCCGCCGCAGACGCTCGCCATGCTCGACGAACCGTTCGACTCCAGAATTTCGGACACGAGGCGGATCGTGTACGGGAACCGTTCCCGTGGCGGGACGACGGCCTTCAGTGACCGTTCGGCCAGCATGCCGTGACCGATCTCGCGGCGCCCGGGGGCGCGGAGTGGCTTGCACTCACCGACCGAGTACGGCGGGAAGTTGTAGTCGAGCATGAACTTCTTCGAGTACTCGTCTTGGAGGCCGTCCACCTTCTGCTCGTCGCCGACGGTGCCGAGCGTGACGACGACCAGCGCCTGCGTTTCGCCGCGCTGGAAGACCGCGGTGCCGTGCGTGCGGGGCAGCACGCCGACCTCACCGGATACGGCGCGCAGTTCCTTCGGTGCGCGGCCGTCGATGCGGGTTCCGCCGAGCGTGATCTCGCGGAATATGCGCTCGCGCACCACGCCCAAGGCGCCGGACACTTGCGCACTCGTGTACTTCGGGTTCGTCTCGCCTTCGGGCACGTACACCTTCTTGATCTCGTCCTTCAGCACGTCGAGGGCTGCGTTGCGCTCCTTCTTGCCCTTCGTGAGATACTTCTCGCGATAGGTGTGGCCGTACTTGCCGTAGAGTTCCTCCGCGAGCGGGTTGTCCGGGGTCGCGGGCGGAAGCACCTTCGCGGGCAGCCCGGCTTCGGTGCGGAGTTGCTCAATCGCGTCGATCAGAACGGCGCACTGCTTGTGCGCTTCCATGATCGCGTCGCCCATCTCTTGCTCAGGAATCTCGCGTGCGAACCCTTCGATCATGCAGACCGCGTCACGGGTCGCGGCCACGATCAGGTCGAGATCGCTCTCTTCCATCTGCGTCGCGGTCGGCAGGACGATGAGTTGGCCGTTAACGCGTCCGAGGCGGAGACCGCCGTAGGGCTTCAGGAAGGGAATGTGCGAGACGTGCAGCGCGGCCGAGGTGCCGATGAGCGCGAGCATGTCCCCGTCGTTCTCCTTGTCGGAGGAGATGACGGTGCAGTGGATCTGCACTTCGTTGTAGTAGTTGGTCGGGAACAGCGGGCGAGAAGGGCGGTCGATGAGGCGTGAGGTGAGCGTTTCTTTTGTACTCATGCGCGTTTCGCGCTTGATGAACCCGCCGGGGTACTTGCCGGCGGCGTAGGTACGTTCGCGGTACTCGACTTGAAGCGGGAAGAAGTCGCGTCCGGGGATCGGTGACCCCTCGACGGCCGCGACCAGTACGCAGGTTTCCCCGTAAGTTACGAGGACGGACCCGTGGGCCTGTTTCGCGAGTTTCCCGGTTTCGAGCGTGAGAGTTTTACCGCCAAATTGACATTCGACACGAGCATGATTGACCGGCACGGATGTGACCCTTTCCGTTGTCCGGCAGGAGCGTTTTGCGAGGTCGCAAGTCGTAAGGTTGTGCCGTCATAAAGTCCCGGTCGGAGCGGACTACGCCGCGTTCCGACTTGACGACTTTTGACTTTACGACTTGAGACGTGCCGCCAAAGGCGGGGCGGGGTTACTTACGGAGGCCGAGTTTCCCAATGACTGCGAGATAACGCTCGCGGTCCGTCTGGCGCAGGTACTTGAGCAGGTCGGCGCGCTGGCTGACCAGCTTCAGCAGCCCGCGACGGCTGGAGAAGTCTTTCTTGTGCGCCCGCATGTGCTCGGTGAGGGAGTTGATCCGCTTCGTGAGCAAGGCGACCTGCACTTCGGGCGACCCGGTATCGGAGTCGGCCCGCCGGAACTGCGTGATGAGTCCGGACTTCTCTTCCTTCGTGATCGACATCGTCCCGGTCTCCGCTAACCCCGCCGCGTCGCACTCCTGCCATCAGTTACGAAACGACGTTAAATTACACACTTCTTCTGGATTTATGCAATGTACCGGCGGACGACTAGGTGACAAGGGCGGAAAATGCGGCGAAGGCGCCTCGCAACATATCCCTGTCGCCGCGTGTCTCCAGCCGTTCGAGGATTGCGGTGAGTTGGCCGACGGCGGTACAGAGCAGCGACCCGGTTCGGCACACCGTCGCGAGCCAGGTTCTAGCGCTTGATTGCAGGCCCAAAGCCGCTTGTTTCCTTGGGGTTGTGCGCCGGTGGATCCTTCTTGCCCGCGAGGCCGTCAACAACGACCTGCCGCATCTCCTCCGCGGTGCCGCTGAACGTCTGCCGCAGGTAGGGTTCAAAGTGGTGGAACCGCAACGGCAGGCGGGCCGGGCCGTCGTCCGCGGTTTCAGCGGCGAATTGCACCCAAGTGCCGTTCGCGTAGAGGAAGACCAACAGGTTCCCCCGACGGATCGGCGCGAACGCTCCCTCCTTGCTGTCCGCGAAGATCACGACTGTCTGCTTGACGGCCAGACGCTTGAGCAGGTGCGAGGGGCGGTTGTACTCCCGCGCGCCTTCTTTGTCTGCGTCCAGGGCGATGAGCAGCGTCTTGAAGGGAACCTTCCCCTTGAGGTGTTCATCGACCGTCAACGTGGCGGTGCGTTTCTCCGGGTCGAAGCTCTCGACTTTGGCGGTGAAGATCAGTTGGGTTTGGGCCAGGACGCTTTTCATCGAGATCGGGGTCTGGATGTACGCGCTCGCCGGGCGATCCGGCAGGAAGAGACCCAAGGCCAGCAGGACGGCCACGGCCTGAACGAAGCGTTGCCACATGATTGTTCTCCGGTGAACCAGGTTGGAACGAGTTCGCGGAAGACAGTGGACCGCGACATCGCGTTTCATTTTTTCGGCTGGTACTCGGGTCCGAAACCCGGTTCTGCCTTGACTGGCTTTGGCAGCTTGCCCTTGTCGGCGAGGTGATCGACCAGCACCTTGTTCAACTCGGCGGTGGTTCCCTTGAAAGTCGTGCGCAGGTACGGCTCCCCTTGCGCCAGTTGCCAGAGGAGTTTACCGTCGTCCTGCTTCGTACTCTCAAGGCAGAACCAGGAGCCGTTGAGGAATCCGAAGGCGCTGGGGTTCTTTCTCGTGTTGCCTTTGTTGTGCCAGAACCCGCCCGCGTCGTTGATGAAGAGGATCGCCTGTTGGTCGGGTCCGAAGCGTTTGAGCAGTTCGGGCAGGACGCGGATGCCTTCCCACTTTGAATCGGGATCGACCTTCCAGACCACGTTCATGCTGCGCTGCTCTAACTTGCCCTTGATGTCCTTCTCCACTTCGAACACCAGGCGTTTCTTGTCGGGATCGAACTTCGTGACCTTCACCTGGACGATCTGCGTGCCGTCCTTCACGAACAGTTCCAACGAGGAGGTCGCCTTGATGACCCCTCGCACCTCGGAGGCGGATCCGATCAGAACGGCGACCAGCAGGAGGATGCCGCGAGTGAAAGCCTTCATTGCGCGCTCCCTGAACCGGACTGCGGCCCCCGGTCCGGTGCAGCGCCTGGCCCGCTCCCCCTGGCGCACAACTCGCCGCACCGCCGCTTGGCGTACTCCCACGCCGAGAACCGCTCCCCCGCCGGCGGCGAGACGATGTACGGGTCGTCACCGAATGAGGTGTACCAGCCGTACAGTCTTTCGGCGCTCATGCCGGGCTGGAAGTGCTCGGCCAAACTCATGTCCACCAACCGGCGAGCGGCCGCGACCGACTCGGCCCAAGTCGAGTATTCGGAGTGCGTGTACGTCTCCTCCTCGTCCATGTAGTGGGAGTTGTCCGCCACACGCACGACGAACATAACGCCTCCCCTCCGCCGCCGAACTCTGTTGATGCCGGTCGGCATAACTCGGGTTGTCGGTGGTTGGATGCTACCCCGAACCGATGGAGGTGTCCACAAGGACCTCACACTCACTCGCGTGCTGGCTTGGTGTTATGCCAACCGGCGCTCGCAACCGGTTGCCTTGAAGGGGGTGCGCAAGAAAAGTGGCGCCCTCGGCGGTCTTGGTCATTCCGTTACCACCATTTGACTTCCGAACGGGGTAGCGTCTCCCACTTCACTTTCCCTTCTGGTATCTTCAACCTCACAGCCACCCACTAGAGATCCCGCCTCATGAACCCAGCCTACACCCTCTCCGACGCCGCGACCGTGTTCAGCCCGTCGCTTGTGTTCTTCCCGGAACTCATTCGCAAGAACATCGCGCGTGTGATCGAGATGGCCGGCAGCCCGTCCCGGCTTCGCCCGCACGTGAAGACGCACAAGACGGTCGAGATCGCGAAGATGCTCCTCGACGCGGGCGTGACGAAACACAAGTGCGCCACAATCGCCGAAGCCGAGATGCTCGCGACCGCCGGCGCGCCGGATGTGCTGATCGCGTACCCGCTGGTCGGGCCGAACATCAATCGCGCGGCGGCTCTGATTCGCAAGTATCCAGCCACGAAGTTCTCGGCACTGATCGACGACCCGAACATGACACGCGAGCTTTCCTCCGCGATGAGCGCGGTCGGGGTGCAGATCGGCGTGCTACTCGATCTGGACGTGGGCCAGCACCGTACCGGGATCGCGGTCGGACCGGCGGCACTCGCGCTTTACGAACTGGCCGGTTCGCTGCCCGGTCTCACGCCGAACGGCTTCCAGCTTTACGACGGCCACAACAACCAGCCCGAACGCACCGAACGCGACAAGGCCGTGCGCGAGTTTATTCAGCCTGTGTTGGACCTGCGAGCAAGTGCCGAGAAGAAGGGCATCCCGGTTCCGCGACTCGTGTGCGGCGGCACGCCGAGCTTCCCGGTCTACGCCGCGATGACCGACGTTCCCGGGGTTGAGTGTTCGCCCGGGACGTTCGTGCTACACGATGCGGGCTACGGACCGAAGTACGCGGACCTCGCAGGCATCACCCCGGCCGCGGTACTGATCACGCGCGTGGTGAGCCGGCCGACCGCGAATCGCGTCACGCTCGACCTGGGGAACAAGTCCGTCGCGGCGGACCCTGTGCTGGAGAAGCGAGTCACGCTGCTCGACTTCCCCGAATACAAGACGGTCGGCCACAACGAAGAGCATCTCATCGTGGAAACGGCCGGGGCGAGTGCGTACAAGCCGGGCGACTTGGTGTACGCGCTGCCGGGGCACATCTGCCCGACCGTGGCGTTGCACAATCACGTGCTGGTGGCCGAAGGCGGCAAGGTGGTTGGCCGGTGGGACGTGGCCTCGCGCGTGCGAATGCTGACGGTGTGAGGACTTCCGAAACTGTTGCAATTGCGATAGTTGGAACGTATTCGACAGAATCGGTTTTGCAGGTATTGACATTCGCCAAACCGTACGAATACAGTGTCAACTCTGGTCAATCAATGGTCTCTTCACCGCTCGGGAGGCCGCCCGTGTCGAACCGCTTTCGTCCGCAGTTGAACGTGCTCGAAGCCCGCGAAGTTCCAGTTCGCTCTCGTTCCAGTTGGGGGACGGGTCCATCGGCTCGGCGCTGTTCACCCACTTCGACCCTTCGCGCCGTGGCCTCCCATCCGCTACAATGCTCACCACCACACCTCGCGGGTGCCGTCGAGCCGGTCTGGACACGAACTCGTCCCGACACGGAACCGGTGCCGTCACGGAGTACCTCTCAATGCCTAGCCCGTTCCCCGGAATGGACCCGTACCTCGAAACCGCCAAACTCTGGCCCGCCTTCCAGCACCAGTTGCTCGCGTGCCTCTACCAGATTCTCCTCCCGGGACTCGTGGATCGCTACCGCGCGCGTGTTGGCACGCGCACTTACGTTTCCGAAATGCCGTTGTTCACGTCGATCATTCGCGAGCAGTATGCGGAGGAGTACATCGAGATTCGGAACCGCACCGACGGGAAGTTCGTCACGCTGCTCGAAGTGGTCAGCCCCGCGAACAAGACCACGCCCGCCGGGCGGCAAGCGTACCTCGATGCGCGCCAACAAGCCGCCGCGCAGAAAGCCGGGATCGTCGAGATCGACCTGATCATGCAGGGCAAGCCGTTGCTCACGTACTCGCGCGATGGGCTGCCGGAGTACGACTACGCGGTCACCGTGACGCGCTCAAACACGCCCGACCGCTACGAGATTTACACGTCCACGCTTCAGAAGAAGTTGCCAAAATTCAAGCTCCCGCTCGCAGCCGACGACCGCGACGCGCTCCTTGATCTTCAGACCGCGTTCGCGCGCGCCTACGAACTCGGCACCTTCGCGAACCAAGTCGATTACAAGGGCGTGCCCCCGCCCGACGTGCCCTTCACCGACGCCTACCGTACCTGGGCCGAAGTACTCCTGAAGCAGATGAAACTCCGCTGACGCGGAGAGTTCCACGTTTCAAGTTGCGAACAGGAACAACACCCTTCGGTAGACTTTGGGGTTTTCAACTTGAAACTCTGGAACGTGGAACTTCTTGGCGAGGCGCGCATTCTGCGCTGGATCGCGAAAACCAGTCGCTTCTCGGGTGGGGTTATCGGCTCTTGCCGAGTCGGCCTGTTATTCGGATAAACTTCAGTTAACAACGTATAATAACGGCACCCAAGGCGCTCTCATACCCCCTCACCTTCACAGGTGGTGCGGTACGTGGAGCGCGAGAACGGATCGCCCCTGCGACGGATCGCCGGTCGGCTCCCCAGGAGTTCGTCCGCCGTGGGTACTTCCGCACATCTCCCTCAACTTGCCGTTGCTCCGGGCGCGTCCCCGCCGGAAGCCAGACCCCCGCTTCTCTTGCGCCGCCTGCTCGCCAGCGGTGTCATTTCGACTGAGGACTACGACGGTCTCAAGACCGACGACCGACAGTCGGTGGACCGCACTTCGACCGACGACACCCTTCTCGCCGCTCTCATCCGCACCAACTTGCTCACTGAGTTCCAGGCGACGCGCGTGCTCACTGGGCAGTTGCACGGCTTGGTGCTGGGCAACTACCGACTGCTCGATCTCATCGGCACCGGCAGCATGGGGGTCATGTATCGCGCCGAACACCGACAGTTGCGCACCACCGTCGCGGTGAAGGTGCTCCAGCCTTCACCGGAGATCAACCCACGCACGCTCGCGCGGTTCTTCCTCGAATCGCGTGCCGTCGGGCGGTTGAAGCATCCGAACATCGTCGCGGCCATCGACGCGGGCGAGGAACCGACACGCGGTCCCGACTCACCGCCCCTGCCCTATTTTGTGATGGAATACCTTCCAGGTGTGGACCTGGAACGTGCTGCGGCAGCGGTGCCACTGTCGGTCGAGTTCGCGTGTCAGATCGGACACCAGATCGCGGACGCGCTCATTGAGGCGCACCGGCTCGGGCTGATTCACCGCGACATCAAGCCGAGTAACGTGCTGGTGATGCCTGACGGGACGGCGAAGTTGCTCGACTTCGGTTTGACGCGGCTACCGGGCGAAGAACGGATCACTCGCACCGGGGCGCAGCTCGGCACCGTTGGGTATATGGCCCCGGAGCAGGCACGCAACGCCCACACGGTTGACTCGCGCGCCGATGTGTTTGGTCTTGGCTGCACGCTGTTTTATGCGCTCACGGGGCAGGCGCCGTTCGCCGACGCGATGGCCCCGTTCGGCCCGCCGCCGAGCGCCCGCGCACTTCGCGCAACAGTGCCCGCGGACCTGGACGCGGTTCTCAGCAAAATGATGGCCGCTGACCCAGAGCAGAGGTACGCAACCGCTGAGGCCGTGATGCGGGCGCTGGTTTCGTTTCTCTCGCCACACGCCATCGGGCTGACCGCGGCCGCCGCGCCTTCCTTCCCGTCCGCGTCGCAGGTCGGACTGCCGCTGACCACACACACATCACCTGGACGTGTGCTCATTGTGGATGACCAGCAGGACATCCGTCGGCTGTGCCGCGTCGCACTCGGGGCCGAGGGGCTGGAATGCGATGACGTGGGCAACGGGCCGGATGCCGTCGCGCTGGCTGGCTCGCACGCTTACGATCTCGTACTGCTCGATGTAGACCTGCCCGGTTTCAGCGGCGAAGAGGTACTCCGGCAGTTGCGCCAGCGCCCGCCGATGCAGAACCTCAAGGTCGTCATGTTCTCGGGCGCCGCGAGCGGCGACGAACTATCCCGCCTCATGCTCGCGGGGGCGGACGACTTCCTCACCAAACCGTTCAGCGTGATTCAACTGCGCGCGCGGGTAAAAACCGCGCTCCGACTGAAGGAATCGCAGGACCGATCCGACGTACTCAACCGCAAACTACTCACCGTGAACGCGGAACTGGAACAGGCGGTGGAAGCCCGCGATAGCGAACTGATCCGCGCCCGCAATGGACTGGTGCTCGCGCTCGCGAAACTGGTGGAACACCGGTCTGCGGAGACCGGCAAGCACCTACTCCGGTTGCAGCGGTACTGTCGCGTACTCGCGGAGGCCGCCGCAACGGTGCCTGCGTACACCACGACCATCGACGCGAACTTCATCCGCGTACTGGAAGACGCGTCGCCGTTGCACGACATTGGCAAGGCCGCACTGCCCGACCACATCCTGAACAAGCCCGGCCCGTTCGAGCCGGGCGAGCGGATTCTGATGCAGTCGCACACCAGCATCGGCGCGGACACGTTGCACGAAGTCGCGCGGCAGCACCCGTTCGCAACCGGTTTTTTGCACGTCGCCATCGACATCGCGAGGAGCCACCACGAGCGATGGGACGGCACCGGCTACCCGGACCGGCTCGCCGGCGAGGGCATCCCCCTCGTCGCTCGCCTGGTTGCGATTGCTGACGTGTACGACGCCTTGCGGAGCCGGCGCGTGTACAAGCCGGGGCTATCGCACCACACCACCGTGCTAACGATGACCGACGGTTCGCCCGGCCACTTCGACCCCAGTTTGTTGGACGTCTTTCTCCGAGTTGCCTCGCAGTTCGACCGCGTCTTCCGCGACGCCGGCGAGTGAGCCACACGGGTCGATCAAGGGCGTATGAGCTGTGCGTGACTGTTTTCCCGCGAGACGCCGAGACGCTGAGACGATTTTCGTTGACATCTTCCCGTGAATCGCCAAAACTCGTCTTTGTATGCCCTAAAACTCTCCTCATTAGGGTTTCCCATGTCCATCATCCGCTTTCGTACGATTCGCGCCGGGTTTACGCTTATTGAGTTACTGGTCGTGATCGCCATTATTGCGATCCTGATTGGGCTTTTGCTACCAGCCGTGCAAAAGGTGCGCGAGGCGGCCTCACGCATGAAATGCTCCAACAACCTGAAGCAAATTGGGTTGGCGTTGCATGGTTACCACGACCAGACGGGCAACATCCCGCCGTGGGCGTACGACTTCAACCCGGCCCCGACGGGCAACGCGTTGGGCGCTCAAACTCAGGGTCACTCGCCTTTGACCCTGCTCCTGCCGAACGTCGAGCAAGGGAACCTTGTCCAGGGCACCACGGGAACCAAGACCGACCTGTCGGTGATCGATTTGCGCAACCTGCCGTCCCCCACGGGCAGCAACCCCTCTGGGTCGTCGCGTGTGAAGACCTTCGAGTGCCCATCGGCCCCGCTCCGAACGCCCGACTACGGACCGTATTTCGCTTCACAGGGGCTTCCGAACGGAGGCGTCCTCCTCGGCCCAACGGACTACGCCGCAGTGCGCGGTTACCACAACAACTTCCGCAATGCGTGCGCGACGACAAGCCCCGCAGCCCCTTCCACAAGTTCCAGCGTTGGGAGTGACAACGGCGGCATGTTCGGGATCAAGGGCACGATGGCGAACGGGATGCTGACGGCCGGGAGGATCAAGCTAACCGACGTGACGGATGGCCTGTCGAACACGGTCGCGTTCGCCGAGGACGCCGGGCGGCATCAGGTCTACCTTGGCCGGACGCCGGTCACGCCCAACGCAGTCAATCAGGCGGGGTGGACGCTTAACAGTGCGTGGGCCGACTACAACACGGCGATTTTCATCCGCGGCACCAACGGGACGAGTCTCACGCCGGACAGCGGCTGCAACGCCATCAATGTCGCCAACGTGAACCAGATGTACTCCTTCCACACAAGCGGTGTCATGACGCTCCGCGGCGATGGCTCCGTGCTGTTCCTGAAGGACGCGACGGCGCCTGGCATCATCGCGGCGCTCGCCAGCCGGAACGGTGGCGAGGTTGTCGTGGACAACTGAGTACACAAGTCGCAGGGGACCGGTTTACGTGAACCGGTTCCGTTCTTTTGGCGAACCTCACTCGCGCTCGTGAGTCGATCATGCACTGTCTCCGCTTTCGCTTGCTCGGGATCGGGTCGCTCCTTGCGCTCACGAGCATGATCAACCTCTCGTGTTCCCCGCCCAAGGCGCTCAACCCCGTGCGCGGCAAAGTTGTTCACAAGGGCCAACCACTCGCCGGCGCGCTGGTTACGTTCCACTCAAAGGGGAAGGTGGACGTGAACACGATCCCTTCGACCGGGTTCACCGAGGCAGACGGCACGTTTGCCCTGACGACCGGGACCAAGGGAGGAGCGCCAACGGGCGAGTACCTCGTCACGATCATCTGCTCCGAAACGGTGCCCGCCAAGAAGGGCGTGATCTCGACGGGACCACCCGAAACGCAAGACCGACTAAACAGCGCCTACTCGGACAAGGACGCCTCCAAGATCGTCGTCACGGTCAAACCAGGTGAGAACCAACTCGAACCGTTCGATCTGAAATAGCGCCCGGCGCTTGGCGCCAGGAAAACAGATTGGGTGGACGCGGGGGCTTAAGCCCCCGTGAGCATTTCACGATCCGCGTTGCACAGCGCGCGGCCCAACGTATGATGGAATAATTGTTTCGTTCCCTCGTGCCCGCGAACGCGGGAAAGGCTCACTTTGATGGCCAAGCCCCCCGACCGTCGCGGCCCCGACGCATCCGACATCAACCCAGTCTGGAAACTCCACGACGCGTTCGAGACCTACGGCATCAAGAACTGGGGTAAGGGGTACTTCGGGATCAACAAGAGCGGGCACGTCACCGTTCATCCAGACAAGGATCCCGAGCGCAGCATCGACCTCAAAGACCTCGTCGATCAGATCCACACACGCGGCATCCAGCCGCCAATTCTGCTCCGCTTCACGGACATCCTCCAACACCGCATTGGCGAGATCGCCAACGCGTTCGAGAAGTCGCGCACCGAATACGGCTACACCGGTGACTACCACTGCGTGTACCCAATCAAGGTGAACCAACAGCGGCACGTCGTCGAGGAGGTGCTGAACTTCGGCAAGGGTCACAACTTCGGCCTGGAAGCCGGGAGCAAACCGGAACTTCTCGCGGTGCTGGCGCTCACCAACGGCCTGGACACGCCCATCATCTGCAACGGGTTCAAGGACGACGAGTTCATCCGAATGGTGGTGATGGCGCGCAAGATCGGCAAGAACATCATCCCCGTGGTCGAGAAATTCACGGAACTCGAACTGCTCGTGAAGTACATGGAAGAGCTGGGCGTGCGTCAGCCGATTGGCGTGCGGGTGAAGCTTGCGTCGCGCGGTAGCGGGCGCTGGCGCGGCTCCGCCGGCTACCGCTCCAAGTTCGGCCTCACGCTCACCGAAGTGCTGGAGGCTTACGAATACCTCAAGAGCAAGGATCTGGGCGACTGCTTTCAGATGACGCACTTTCACATGGGTTCGCAGGTGTCGGACATCCGCAAGGTGAAGGACGCGCTCTCGGAAGCGGCCCGCGTGTACGTCGAGCTTTATCGCCTGGGTGCGGGGTTGAAGTACATCGACGTGGGTGGCGGTCTGGGCATCGACTACGACGGCTCGCAGACCGCGTTCGAGAGCAGCACGAACTACACGCTTCAAGAGTACGCGAACGACGTGGTGTACCGAATCAAGAGCGTGTGCGACGAAGCCGGTGTGCCGCACCCCGCGATCATCTCCGAGAGCGGCCGGGCGGTGGTCGCATACCACTCGGTACTCGTGTTCGACGTGCTGGGAACGTCCGACTTCGACAAATGCACCGCGCCGGAGTCGTTGCCCGAAGACGCCCCGGAACCGATCCTCGACCTGTACTCCAACTTCAAGGATCTGAACAAGAAGAACTTCCTGGAATACTACCACGACGCCGTGGATCAGATGGAGAAGACGCTTTCGCTCTTTAGCTTGGGCCACCTCACGATTGAGCTTCGCGCACTGGCGGAGCGACTCTACTGGGCGTTTGGCCGCAAGTTGCAGCGCATCGTCCGCGACCTCGACTACGTGCCGGAGGAACTGAACGGTTTGGACAACATGCTTTCGGACACCTACTTCTGCAACTTCTCGGTGTTCCAGAGCATGCCCGACTCGTGGGCGATCAAGCAGTTGTTCCCGATCATGCCGATTCACCGATTAACGGAAGCCCCGACCCGTCGCGGGGTGCTGGGCGACATCACGTGCGACTCGGACGGCAAAGTTGATCAGTTCATCGACCTGCGAGACGTGCGCAACACGTTAGAACTGCACCCACACATCACCGACGAGCCGTACTACCTTGGCGCGTTCTTGCTGGGCGCGTACCAGGAGATTCTGGGCGACCTCCACAACCTGTTCGGGGACACGAACGCGGTCCACGTATCGCTGGCCGACGATGGCACGGCGAGCATCGACTCGGTGGTGAAGGGCGACACCGTGACTGAGGTGTTGAACTACGTGCAGTACAGCGCGGAGAAGTTAACGGACCGGATGCGGAAGGACGTGGAGAAAGCGGTGAAGCACGGGCGCATCACCGGGGCGGAAGCACGGCAGTTCCTTCGCTTCTACGAGAACGGCCTGGAGGGGTACACGTACCTCGAAGAGCCGACCGCTTGACGCGGTTGGACCATCGGTATCCTGGCAAACGGTTTCAGAAACCCGAGGCTCTGCCATGCTCCCGTTGCGCGCGCGGCACTTGCTCTCCATCGCCGCGGTGCTCGCGGCCCTCACCGTCCGTGCGTGGCCACTTTCGGCGCAGCCGAAAGCAGACGCCAAACTCGCGGAGAAGCTTGCCGCGGTCCGCGACGCGCACAAGGTTCCCGCCGTGTTCGGGGCCATCATTGAGGGCGAGAACGTCGTGACTTTGGCCGCGGTCGGGGTTCGCAAAGCCGACCAGAAAGAGCCGGTCACCGCGGACGATCTGATCCACCTCGGTTCCGACACGAAGGCGATGACGGCCACCGTCATCGCCTTGCTCGTCGAGAAGAAGAAGCTCAAGTGGACGTCCACCATCGGGCAGGTGCTGCCTGGCCTGAAAGGCAAGATCCACGCCGACTACCTCGACGTGACCGTCGCGCAGTTGCTCGCCCACGAGGGCGGGGTGGTGCCGAACGTGGACTGGTGGAGCGGACCACGCAACCAGCCAACCCGCGCGCAGCGAATGGCGCTGCTGCCGGTCATCCTGAAGGATGCTCCGGTCGACAAGCCGGGGACGAAATACGTCTACTCCAACGCGTCGTTCGTCGTCGCGGGCGCGATGGCCGAGGAAGCCGCGGGCGCGCCGTGGGAGGAGTTGATGACGACCACGCTGTTCAAGCCGTTGGGGATGGCTCACGCGGGTTTCGGCGCGCCGGGCAAGAAGGGCGGACTCGACCAGCCGTGGGGGCACAAGTTCGTTGCGGATAAGCTCGACCCGTCACAGGGCGATAACGCACCGGTCCTGGGTCCAGCCGGAACGGTTCACGCCTCGTTGACCGACTGGGCAAAGTTCGCCGCCCTTCACTTGCAGGGATCGCAGGGAAAGGGGAAGTTGCTCAAGCCCGAGTCGTTCACACAGTTGCACACTCCGACGAAGGGCTTCGGGTACTCCGGGGGATGGATTGTCGGTCAGGATGGGAACCTCGCCCACGACGGCAGCAACACGCTTTGGTACGCACGCATCCGCATCCGGCCGAAGCAGAACGTCGCCGTCCTGGCAGCCACTAACTTGGGTGGTGACGAGGGCCGTAAGGCGGTCGCTGAGGCCGAGAAGGTGCTGAGCCAGTACTACCGGGACCAGTTCGAGAACAAGTGACCGGTCCGGCGTGGGCTTTCACATGTCCCCTTTCCGTCTCACGTACACCCTGTCGCGCCGGCAACGGCTCGCGGTCGAGATCATGCCGTGGCTGCCGGCCGTTGCCGCGTCGCTCGGCTTCATGGTCGGGGCCGCGTTCCTCGCGACGACCGCATCCGTATGGTTTCTCTTTTTGCTTCTGATTCCGCCTCTGGTGTACCGCGGGCTGGTCGTGTTCCTCTTCGACCTGATCGTTCGCGGCGGGCGCAGGGTCGAAGTGTTCGTGGACGAAACGCATCTCGAAATCGTTTCCGGCGGCGAGCGGCGAAAGCTCACGCTCGGCGGCATGTTCCAGGTGTTCCGGTCCGGCGACACCTGGACCGCGCTCCACCTCGATGGCTCCGTTCTCACGATTCCGGCCCACGCGATCACATCGGAGCAAATCGAATACCTGAAGTCGTTCACGCGACGCGCCGCGGCGATGCGGACTTGACGAGCCGCTTGCACGCACCCGCGCGCCGGGTTACCCTCAACCTCCACCTATTTCCTTTTCTCTCCTCCGCAGGTGCTGTATGGCCCGCAAATCTTCGCGTCGCTCGTTCCTCAAACAGACTGCTATCGCCGCGCTGCCGGTGTTCGGCGCGCCAATGATTCTTTCCGCTCGCGCACCGAACGAGAAACTCGGTATCGCGGTCATCGGGTGCGGCGGGCAGGGCGGTGGCAACCCCGGCACCGCCGCGAGCGAACGCCTCGTCGCGCTCTGCGACGTTGACGACACGAAGATCGCGGAGGCGATCAAGAAACTCGGCGACAAGGTCAAAGACCCGCCGGTGTTCCACGACTACCGCAAGATGTTCGATAAGCACGCGAAGGACATCGACGTGGTGCTGATCGCGACCCCGGATCACCACCACGCGCCGGCCGCGATTCGCGCCATTCGCGCCGGCAAGAGCGTGTTCTGCGAGAAACCGCTGACGTGGTGCATCTACGAGGCCCGCACGCTCACGACCGAAGCGAAGAAGAACAAGGTTCACACGTCGATGGGCAACCAGGGGCACGCGGGCGAGGGCTACCGTCGGTTGTGCGAGTACATCTGGGCCGGGGCGATCGGTGACGTGACCGAAACGCACAGCCTGATGACGCGCAACTTCGGCGGCGACAAGGGCCGACCGAAAGGCGAACCGGTGCCTGAAGGGCTTCACTGGGACGAATGGCTCGGCCCGGCGGGGCTTCGCGATTACCACGGCGGGTTGCACGCGTTCGGCTGGCGGAACTGGACCGAGTTCGGCACCGGCACGCTCGGCGACATGGGCTGCCACATTCTCGACGGCACGTTCTGGGCGCTGAAGTTGGCGGAGGCGAAGACGTTCACCATCGAATGCGTCGCACAGACCGGCGGGAGCAAGGAGCAGTTCGCGCAGAACAACCACCTCCGCTGGAAGTTCGGGCCACGCGGGAAGACGCCGGCCGTGACCGTGAACAGCTACGACAGCAAGTGGCCGAAGGAAATCGCGGAGTTGCTCGCGAAGCACGAGGCGAAGGTGGACGGCGGCACGGTGTACATCGGCACGAAGGGCGTGATGGCGACCGACACCTACGGCGGCAACCCTCGCATGCTGCCCAAGAAGGATCACGATGCGTTCCCGGCCCCAGAGAAGACGCTGACGCGATCGAAGGGCGGCGTGAAGGGCGATCTGATCGCGGCGTGCAAGGGCGGCGCGGAGCCGAGTTCGAGTTTCGACTACGCGGGGCCGTTCACGGAGTTCGTGCTGACGGGCACGATGGCGAGCCGCGTCGGTCCGGGGAAGTTGATTACCTGGGACGTGGAGAAAATGACCGCCGACCTGCCGGAAGCGAACGCGATGGTGAAGCGCGACTACCGTAAGGGCTGGGAGGTGTGAGTGAAGAATTGTTTAACGGTCGCCCCTCCGGGCAACGCCGTGAGGGATTTCCTTTAGCCGATCAAGAGTCGGTATTTCCGTCTCTGTTGAGCCGTGGCCGCAACAACCTTCGGTTTGCTCGCCGAAGGTTTGTCCTTGCACATGGATCGATACCACGCCGCTTTCTGGCTTTGCCGTTCGTACGTATCCTTCACCGCAGTTCGCAACTCCTTTTTCAAACCCAGTGGCCGGTCCCGACTCATCGCGTCTCGAAACACCTGCAACGCCACACTCACGCTGCTGCGTTCGGGACCGATCCCGGCCGAGATCTGCTCCGAGGTCACGGCCCAATCGAAAGATGGCAAGGCGTTGAATGTGCAAGGCGCGCGCTTGTGGCCGTGGGTCGATGACCGTACACAGCGGTGCGTCCGATCTGATCGCGGAGTGCGTGACGATCATGGAGTACAATGGCAGCGCCGAAGACATCGCCCGCTGCACGCACACGCACCCGACGCTGAGCGAAGCCGTCGGCGAAGCGGCACGCATGGCGTGGAGCGGCCAACCGCTGAACTCGTAAGGGCGCGACGATGGCACTCGACGAGCGTGCGTGGCTTCTGGCCTTTGACCCCGCGGCGACCTACCCCCCGGCCCCCTCCCTAAAGGGAAGGGTAGTAACGCTCGCTCCGCTCGCGGGGATCGGCACGCGTTTCGTCCGCGAGCGCAGCGAGCGGTTGTCTTCCTTCCCTTTAGGGAGGGGGACGGGGGGTAGGTCTTAGGAGACTCCATGCGCCCGACCGAAATGTTCAAGTTCTGCCCGCGATGCGGTGCCCCTCGCGCGGCCGAAAACGTCGGGCAGACGCCGCTACGCTGTACCGCGTGCCAGTTCACCTTCTACTTCAACCCCGCGGTCGCGGCGGCGGCGTTCGTGTCACGGCCCGACGGGCGCGTGCTGTTCATCCGGCGCGCGCACGAACCAGCCGCGGGCAAACTCAGCATCCCCGGCGGGTTCATCGACTTCGGCGAAACCGCCGAAGACGGGCTCCGCCGCGAGATCCGCGAAGAGGTCGGGCTGGAGGTCGAGAACATCCGCTTCATCATGTCGGCCCCCAACGCGTACCTCTACCGCGACGTAACGTACCCAGTGGTCGACTTGGTGTTTACCGCGGTCGCGCTCACCCCGGACGCGGCCGGGGCGTTCGACGGCGTTGCGAGCATCGAGTGGCACCTCCAACGCGATGTGAATCCGGACGAACTCGCGTTCCCATCGATGCGCGTGTCGCTGACTGCGGTTCGAGCCGGAATCGCCTAGCGTCTGGCGTCGCGTGTCGCAGTTAGGTAGGATGATTCTTGCGCTGTCATCCCCCATCATGTTCTGTGGTTTTTGCCGCTTCGCCGCGGGAGTGCCGAATGTCCGTGTCGTACACGTGTACCAACCCCGAGTGCGGGGTGACGCTGAAGACGCCCGCCCGCATACAGGTCGGCAAATCGGTCAAGTGCCCGAAGTGCACCAAAATGTTCGTCCCGGAACCGGGCGAGAAAGAAGCGCCGACCGGTGTGGGCGCGCTCAAACTGGTCGATGAGCCGAAGAAACCCACCGCTCCCGAACCACCCAAGAAGCCGTTCGAGGACGATGACGAGGACGACGCGTCGGTCAAGAAGGGATACGGCGTCGTCGGCGAGACGGACAAAGAGAAAGAAGACGCCGAGAAGAACAAGCCGAGTTTCAACGAGGTTCAGGACAAGTTCAAGAAGAGCACCCGCGGCCCCGCGATGTCGCTCCTGGTTATGCCCAGCAACCTGCTCACCCTCGAAGGGCTAATCACGGGAATCGCAGGTATCGGCATGTTCATGTACGGCATGTGGCCGCTCGTCTTCAACGATGCACCACCCGGCGAGGAAGAGACCGAGGAAGCGATCATCTACATGATGCTTGGCGTTGTGACCCTGTTCTGGGGCGCTCTGGTCTGTTTCGGCGCCAGCCAGATGCAGGAACTGGCGTCGTACCCGTGGGCGATGGTCGGAGCGATCATGGGCGTCATCCCGCTGCTGGTCGGTATCTACGGCATCGTCATGCTCCAGAACCCGAAGGTGAAAGACGGCTTCGAGGAGGGCGAGGGCGGGGTGGACGAAGAAGAGGAAGAGGAAGACGATGACGATGACGACGATGACGACGATGACGAGAAGGCCAAGAAAGGAAGGAAGAAAAGCAAAGAGAAAGAAGGCGCCGGGAAGAAGCTGACGAAGAAAGCGAGCCGGGACGACGACGACGAATGACGACACCCACAAGGCGGTCGCGGAGCAGTTGCAGGCGATCGCGAAGGAGCTGGCGGAACTCGAACTGCACTCGCGCGAACACCGCGTCGAAATCCTGCACACGGAACTCGCGGCGGCGAAGGACGGCCTCGCCAAGTTCCGCGACAACATCGACCGCACCGCGAAGGAGCGCTACGAGGCGCTAGTGGAGAAGGCGAAGCGTAAAGAAGCCGTAGCACGGCGTTCGGTCTTCAGCCCCTCCGCGGCTACACTATCTGCATGAAACACCTCACTGAACTCTTTGCAACGGTCGCGCATCGCGTCAAGCCGCCGGTCCTCATCGCGCTCGGCCCGCCGTGGCCGGTCGCCAATCTGGTGAAGGCGCTCGGACTTCCCGAAGCCGAAGTCACGTGCGCACAGTTCGACCTGCACCAGACGGACCGCGTTCGCGAGACGATCACCGAGGTCGATGCGAAGGCGGAAGTCGTCAGCGTCGCAGACCTGTGGGACTTGCCGCCGCGGTTCAACACGGTCATCTTCCCCGCGTCCGCGCACGCCGACCGCGAACTGAAACTCGACGTCGTCGAGCAGGGCTATCACGTCCTCGCGCCCGGCGGGTTGTTTCTCACGCTCTCCGAGTACGAGCGGGACAGCCAGTTCGCGAAGCTCCAAAAGAAGATCTTCGGCAAGTGCGGCGAGACGCCGTCGAGCGAACACGGCATGGCGTTCTTCAGCACGAAAACGGATTCGTCCGACGAGCGCCGGCGGCACGAGATGACGTACCACGCGAAGATCGGCGAGGGCGCGCCGATGGAGTTCGTGACGCGACCGGGCACGTTCAGCTACGGGCGGTTCGACGCGGGTTCGCGAGCGATGCTCGAAGTCGCGGAGATCAAGGAACGCGACGGCGTCCTCGATCTCGGCTGCGGGAACGGCGCGATCGGGTGTCTCGCATCTGCGATGGCCGGGCCGAAGGGCCGCGTCACGTTCATCGACAGCAGCCTCCGTGCGATTGCGCTCGCGGAGTTGAACGCGCGTGCCAACAACATCACGAACGCACGATTCGTGACCGCGACGCGGTTGCAGGGTCTGGAAGAACGTGCGTTCGACGTGATCCTGGCGAACCCGCCGTACTACGCGAAGTCGGAGATCACCAAGCTGTTCATCGAAGGCGCACGCGACCTGTTGAGGCCGCACGGCCGGTACTACATCGTCACGAAGATGCCGACCGCCGTGATGCCGCTCATCTTCGACACGTTCGGCGACTGCTCGGTGATCGAGAACCGCGGGTACTCGGTGGTCATTTCGGGGATGTGATGGATGCTCGCCGCAAGCGGCGTGGCGGCCGATAGCAAAGCCGCAAGCGGCGGGAGAATCAGGGGTTCGTTACCCCAGAGCCGCACGCAACTCCTTCACCAACTGCGCCACGTCCGCAAGCGCCTTCGCGCGGTCCGTCGCGGCGGCTTCCAGTTTTTTCACCACGGCGCTGCCCACGATGATGCCGTCGGCAATGTCCTTCAGGTCGCGCACCTGCTCCGGACGACTCACCCCGAACCCAACGCACAGCGGCAGGTCGGTCATGCTCCGCAGTCGCGCGAGCTGTTCGCGGAGCGCCGCGGGCAGCGCTTCGCGCGCACCGGTGATGCCCACCACGCTCACCACGTAGACGAACCCGCCGCACGCCTTCACCACCTTCTCCGCGCGCTCGGGCGAAGTCGTCGGGGTGACGAGCAGCACTAACTTGAAGTCGCGATCGCGCGCGAGTTTCGACAACTCCTCCGCCTCTTCGACGGGTAAATCCGGCACCACGGCGCCACTCACGCCCGCAGCCTTCGCAGCGTCGATGAACGCGGACGGTTCCATCTTGAATATCAGCGAGTACGACGCCATCGCGACGAGCGGCGTGTTCCACGCTGGCCGGGCGGTGGTGTCGCGGAGCGCCGCGAACACGTCCGCGAGCTTCAGCTTCTTATCGAGGGCGCGGGTGTACGACGCCTGAATCACCGGGCCGTCGGCGATCGGGTCGGAGAACGGGAAGCCGATCTCCATGAGATCGGCGCCCGCATCGGCCGCGGTCGGGAGCAGTTCGCGCGTGAAAGCAACGTCCGGGTCACCGGCGGTGACAAACGGCATGAACGCCGCGCGCTTCGCGGTACGGAGTCGCTGAAAGAGAGCGTCGATGGGATTCATCACATCACAGATATTTGACGCACAGGACACCGGCCACAACGAGCGCCGCGCCGAGTGCCCGGCCCAGCGTGATCGGTTGCTCCTGCAACCCCATCAACCCGAAGTGATCGAGCAGGAGCGAACAGAGCAACTGCCCCCCCACAACAAGCGAGATGAACAGCGCCGCGCCGAGTTCGCGCGTGAGCGAGGCCCCCGCCAGCACAATCAGCGCGCCAAGCGGCCCGCCGATCCAGTTCCACCACGGCGTCTCACGCAGCGTGGCCATGTCCGGCACTTGCGGACGGAGGATCAGCATCGCGACGCTCGCGGTGAGGATGGTCCCGCAAATGGAGAAGAACGCCGCGAATAGCGGGTTGTCGCCGAGGTTCTGGCGGAACTTGCCGTTGGCCGACGCCTGGAGCGCGATGCACGTGCCGGCGCCCACCGCCAGCAACGCGAAGATCGTGGTATGCATGAAGAGCGTTGTACGGAGCGGCGCGCTTGCGAATCGAGGCGATCAGAGTTACGATACGGGTGTTGAGAGGCCCAAGAGATACCGCAATGGCGAGCGTGAAGCCGAAGCTCCGGCTAGCTTCCCTCTGCTCGTATGTCGATTTCGATGCGAATGGCTTACCCTTCCATCTGAACGAGCCGGTTCACACGCTCCAATTCGTTCCGGGTGCAGACGGCCGTTTCCGCCCGACGTCGATGGCCCTGTACACACAACTTGAGGATGCGGTGGGCACGTTCCCGTTTTCGGTGGAAGTGCGGGATGAACACAACTTCGTCGTGAATCCAAACCCGCCGCGGGTGAGCATCACCTTCCCCGGCATTGCATACCGGGCGGTGCCGCTCGAACAGGTGTTCGAGCTGGATGTCACATTCCCGACACCGGGAGTTTACTTCGTGCATCTGGTGTGCAATCACCTGTCGCTGCACGAGCCACCGGCGCCAGGCGAGTGTCCGTTCCCGGCGGTTCGCGTCAACGTACTCAGTTAACGACCGGAGAGGTGTGTGATGGCGACTCCGAACAACGAGCGGAGCAAACTGATCCGCGTGCAAGGCCCGGCGCTGCCGGTGGTCAGGCTGATATCTGAATCGGATCCGACCGCAAGCGTCAGCGAACTGATCCGCGTGCAAGGCCCGGCATTGCCGGTGGTTCGACTGATGGCCGAGCCGGTCGAACCGGCGACACTGGAGGCGACTCACCCCGCGGGCACCCCACAGGGAGAGCGCGAGTTCGGGACGCTCAGCGCCTTCGTCGGGAAGATGAACGAAGCGGAGCAACTTTACAACCGTCCGGGGGTGCGCATCGACGCGGAGAGGTCGGGCGTGCGCGACGGCAAAGTGGTGATCGTCCTCGCGCCGAACGACCCGACAGACGCAATCGAAACCTGCAAGCGCGTCGCGGACTACCTCTTCGCGGCGATCCGCACGATTCCCGGTGCGACCGTGCGCGTAATGGTCGAAGGGCAACCCGATAAGCCCGTTTACGAAATGGCGAGTTGAGAACGGACGCTCGCCTTCGGCTTGCGGCTAAACGACAACTACTTCGCGGTGGGCAGTTCCGCGTAGACGATCTCGCTTCCGTACAGGCTCTTCGCGCTTGCGAGTACCTTGCCCTCGTTCGAAATGATCACGCTGAACCCGTAGCCGCGCCAGTCCTGCTTCTTGTCCACGCTCCAGTTCGCGCCGACCAGGTGGTGCTTGAACGGCTTCACGCGATCCGGCAACTTCGTCCACATCCACTCCGCAGGGTGTTCCGTGTCCACCCACGCGATCGGGTACAGTAGGCACCAGATCTTGTGCGGCTCGTACTTCTCCAGAATGGTGTGAACGTCAAAGCAGATGCCCAGTCCGACACGCCCATACTCCGTGTCGTAGGTCTGCACGCCGCGGTCGCCGGCCGTCGCCCACGACTTCTCGGGGTACGGCCACGGGGTCAGTTTGCGGTAGTGCGCGACCAGTTCGCCCTTCGGGTTCGCGAGGCACACCGTGTTGAAGTATCGCGGGTCGTTCTTGCCGTTCTTGAAGTCCACTTCGAGCAGCGGGATCGTCAGGTAGATGTTCAGTTCTTTCGCGAGTGCGCAGAAGTGTTTCGTTGACGCGCCCGGCACTTCTTCCGCGAAGTCCTTCGGGTCTTTGCTCTCGAACCGCTTCTCAATCGGCATTCCTTTGACGTGCCAGTTCGTTTTGAGGTCTTGCGACAGGTAGCCGGTGATCGCGGTCTCTGGCAGCACCACGATCTTCGCGCCGGCTTTCGCAGCCTCCTTCGTGAGAGCTGTGAGCTTCTTCGTGTTGCCTGCCACGTCACCAATGTCGGACGAACACTGAACCGCCGCGACCTTCACGGTCTTCACCGCGGGCGCGACCGGCGGTTGCATCGGCTTGGTGTCCGTGGCGCTGACGACAGGAAGTAGCATCGCGAAGAGAAGGAGTGCGGTGCGCATGGTGTTGGATGGTTACGAAAGGGGATTGTTTAGCGTTCGCCCCGCTGGGGCGAACGCTAACCGGCATCATCTCACAGTTCGCGCAACGGCGTTGTCACTACGACTTCTTCGCCGCGAGGCGCGCGACCTCGGCACAGTCCTTGTCGCCGCGTCCGCTGAAGCACACCACCACCACATCGTCCTTTGAACGCGTCGTTGCGATTCGCATTGCCTCCACGACCGCGTGTGCGGTTTCGAGCGCCGGGAGGATACCTTCCGTTCGGCCACACAGATGAAACGCGTCGAGCGCCTCCTTGTCGGTGACGCTGCAATACCGGACGCGGTTCACGTCGTGCCAGTAACTGTGTTCTGGGCCGACGCCTGGGTAATCCAAACCGGCGCTGATGCTGTGAACGTCCGCGGTCTGGCCGTCGTCGTCCTGAAGCACGTAGCTGAAACTACCGTGCAGCACACCCGGTTTGCCGTTGCTCAGCGTGGCCGCGTGATCGCCCGCCGCCGCGCTACGTCCGCCAGCTTCGACGCCAACGAGTTCGACGTTCGCATCGTCCACGAACGGGTAGAACATGCCGGCTGCGTTCGACCCGCCGCCGACGCACGCGACCACCACTTCTGGCAGCTTCCCGAATTGCGCCAGGCTCTGCTTCTTCGTCTCGGTGCCGATCACCGATTGGAAGTCGCGCACCATCTGCGGGAACGGGTGTGGCCCGACCACACTACCGATGATGTAGTGTGTGTGTTCCACGCTACTCATCCACTCGCGCATCGCTTCGTTGGTCGCGTCCTTCAGCGTCTTGCTGCCGCTCTGGACCGCGAACACTTCCGCGCCCATCGCGCGCATGCGGAACACGTTCAACTCCTGGCGGCGAATGTCTTCGCTGCCCATGTACACGCGGCACGACATGCCGAACAGCGCCGCGGCGGTCGCGGTGGCGACGCCGTGCATCCCAGCGCCGGTCTCCGCGATCACGCGAGATTTGCCCATACGCCTGGTAATGAGCGCCTGACCGAGCGCGTTGTTGATCTTGTGC
>SXID01000258.1 GCA_005772955.1 Planctomycetia bacterium | reverse complement strand
GAAGGCTCAACGCCAGGAGGGTTCCTTCGGAACAATGAAGCTCTCACCCATCGCCAAAAAGTTACAGAAACTCATCGACGGGGAAGACGCGAACTCGGCCGAACGCGGCTGAGTTACAAGTCCACAGCGCAAGCCCCTCCCGCGCCGCCGGCCGGGTTCCGCTCGGCGCGCTGGATTTCGACGTATAACACACCGAACACCGCTCACCGCACCGAGTGATTCATGCGCTGGCCCGTCGTCCGTTTGATCGCCGCCCGCGAGGTTCGCGACCAGTTGCGGGACCGCCGCACGCTGTTCCTCATCCTCGGTCTGCCGATCCTCATGTACCCGCTGTTCGTGGGCGTGGGCGTGCTGTTCGTCAGCGCGCTGAAGGAGAAGAAACTCGTCATCGGCGTCGTGGGGTCCGAGCACCTGCCGGAACCGGAACCCGACCTGACACCGATCGTCGGCGGGGCGGGCGGCACCGCCTTACAGATGCGTGTGTTCCCGCCGCTGTTCGACCCCGATGGCCAGTTTGCGCCTGCGTACTCGGCGACCGCACTCGACTCCGCTCCGATGATCACGAAGACGCTCGACGCCGACACCGACGAGGTGCTCGTGGGGCACCTCGTCTCGCGCCAGGTGGACGCGATCGTGGTCATCGAGCCTGGCGCGCGCGATAAACTGAACGACCAGAACGGTACGCAACGCCCGGTGATCCGCGTGCTTGGTCGCGACGGCGAGGAGAACTCGAAGCTCGCCGTGCAGCGCGTGACAGCCGTGCTTCAGCGCTGGTCCGACGACGTGAAGAGAGCCCGGTTCGCGCGCCGCGGGCTGCCGCTGGACTTCGATCGGCCCGTCGAGGTTCGCGATCCACAGTCCGAGAAGACAAGCGAGAAGAAGATCGCCGACGACCTGCGCGACATGCTCGTGAAGGTGATCCCGTTCCTGTTGGTGATGTGGATGCTGACCGGGGCGATCTACCCCGCGATCGACATGACCGCGGGCGAGAAGGAACGCGGGACGATGGAGACGCTGCTCATCAGCCCGGCGGAGCGGACCGAGATCGTGATCGGGAAGTTCCTCGCGACGACGTGTTTCAGTTTCGGCACCGCGATGTGGAACGTCGCTCTCATGCTGGTCGCAGTGGCAGTGGCGCCGCTGCTGGCCCCGGCGCTGTTCGGGCACGGGCTGATCTCACTCGGAGGGCTGGCCGCGTGTGTGTTGGCGGCGATCCCGTTGGCGATGCTGTTCGCAGGGCTGGCGCTGTCGCTCGGCATCTTCGCCCGCAGTACGAAGGAGGGGAACTACTACATGGTTCCGCTGTTCTTCGTGGTGCTGCCGCTGGCGTACTGGAGCATGACGCCGGGGATCGAGTTGGACGGGTTCACGCGGTGGGTGCCGCTGGCAAACGCGTTGTTGTTCCAGCAGCGTCTGATGTCGGTGCGCCCGGACCCGTTCCCGTGGGAGCACGCCCCAGCGGTGTTCGGCACGCTGGGTCTGTGCGTGGCACTGGCGCTGTGGGCAGCATCGCGTCAGTTCCACCGCGAGGGCGTGCTGTTCCGCGAAGGCGAAAGCGGCGGCAAGGGCTGGTCGCTGTTCGGGAAGAAGTGACGGAAAGAAGAGCGAGGAACCGAGAACGCACCTTGGTTTTAGCCCCGGAGGGGCTAAAACCAAGGTGCGTTCTCGGTGGCGCTTACGGGCGGGTGCGGTCGAGGGCGTCGCGGGGGGCACCCTGGATCAGCGTGAGCGAGGCGCTGAGCGTGCGGTTCGGCACCAGCGACACCTTCTCACGCTCCGAGCCTTGCACGAAGTCCTTCTTCGCCTGCTCCTCATCGCCCTGCGCCCAGCGGGTCGCGCCCAGGAAGTACCACGCGACTGGGTCGGCCGGGTTGTTCTTCGTCGCGTCCTGAAGCGCCTTCACCGCGGCGTCGTAACGGCCAGCTTTGTACGCCGACATGCCCGCATCCAGCGATACCGCGGCGGCCCTCAGGTCGACGGGCGGGACCACGACCGGCTGGCGGTACGGCGCGACCGGGTCGGTCACCGCTTCCAGGCCGTCGTCCGCGACCTTCATCCAGAACTTTTTGGCCGTCGCCTTGTACGTCGGGCTGCGACGCGCTGCCTGGAAACTGTCCTTCGCATTCACCAGATCGCCCGCGAGCAGGTAGGCCATGCCGCGCACCGTTTTGGCCTTCGCCGCGTCCTCGGAGTCCGGCGGGGACCCGGCCAGCGCCTTGTTCGCCGCGGCCAGCGCCAGCGTACTGTCGGACGCGCGCCGCAGGTCGGTGAGCGTCGGCAGCCAGAGGTCCATCACCTGCCCCGCCGTGACCGCGTTGGCCAACTGCTTCTGCAACTCGATCTCGCGCAGCACGGCCCGCTTCTTTTCCGCGTCCGTGTTCGCCTGCTCGGTCTTAAGCGCGACCGTGTGCTCTTCTTTCAACTTCGCCGTGGCGGTGGTGTAGTCGTCGGTCAACTTCTTCGAGTCGATCGCGTACTTGTCGGTGAGCTTCTTGATGTCTTCGGTATTGCCGTCCTTGAGCGTCTTCAGTGCCGCGGCGCTGTCATCCTTGAGCTTCTTCGTGTCGGTGTCGTACTTGTCGGTGAGGCGCTTCGTCTCGGTTTCGAGCTTCACGGTCGCGATCTTCGCCGCTGCTTCGGCCTTCGTGATACGGTCGGCGATTTCGAGCAACTGACCGGTGGCCAGGCCCCCGCCGCCGATGGCAACCATCGTGTTGGGAACGAGATTCTTCAGGTCCGGCCCGGTGGCGCGCGAAGCGACGGTCTTGGTCGCCGCGATCAGGTCCGCGGGTGCCCACTTCTCCGGGAGCGGCGCGACCGGCTTCAGAGCGTCGACCACCATCGCGAGCGTGTCCTTCTGCTCCTTCGCGTCTTTCTCCGCGGCCTTCAGCTCCGCCGTCGCGGTGTCGAACTTCTTCTCCGCTTCGATCTTCCCCTTCTCGAAATCCTTCGCGTCCTTGTCGAGTTTCGCGATGTCGCCTTCGAGCTTCTTGACCGTGTCGCGCGCCGCGATCACGTCCTTTTCGGCCTGGAGGAGTGCGTTGACTGCCTTCGCGAGTCCGTCCTTTTTGATTGCAGCGGCGAGCGCGGGGTTACCATAGATCGCGCCGCGCAGTTCCCAGTATGCCTTCAGTTCGTCGCAGGAGCGGGTGAAGATCTGTTCGAGCGGGTCGGAGAGCGGGTTGACACCGCGACCGGCGACCGCCTTCGCCCGCGCGGCGTGCGCCTTCTTCGCATCGGTGATCTGCAGGATGGCCTCCGGGTACTTGCCGCCGGCCGCGAGGTTGATGGCTTTCCAGTAGTACACACCCGGTTCGGGGTCTTCGCCCTTCGGCCCGTCTTGCAGCAAGAGCGCGATCGCGAACAACAGCCGTTCCGCGTCGACTGGGTCGAGCCGGCGCCCGGTGCCCGGTGCCGCGGTCGGCGGTTCGAGCGCATCGAGTTTGTCGATCAGCGCCTCGAAGGTGGACTTGTACGTGGGGTACTTTTCCATCGCGTCGGTGTAGACCTTGCGTGCGGTCTTGGTGTCGCCGGTGAGTTCGTGCGACACGCCGAGCGCGACGGATGCCTTGACCGCGCGCTTCACGGCACCGGGTTCGGTTCCCAGCACATCCACTGTCGCGATCACGGTCTGAAGATCTTCTCGCGCCGCTTTCAGTTCCGCGTCGTCGGCCGGGACAATCTCGCCCTCCTTGAGCGACTGCACCTTCGCGAACACGCGGATGTGACCAGCCGTGGTCTTTTCCGTGAGCGTGGCCGGGGGGTTGTTCTTGAAGTGTTCGAGCGCCTTTGCGGTGTCGCCGGAGGCGAACGATGTCTGCGGGTCCACAACCGCGGGCGGTTGCATCTTGTCCTTCGCGAGAATGTACTCCTGCCCGTCGATCATCACCTTGCCGTCTGGACCGGGCGAAGGAGCCTTCGCACTGCCCTTCTCACCGTTCGGAATGACACCGCCGAAGTAGACCCCGGCGAACGCGCCCCCGACCGCGATCGCACCGACGAGTAACCCGACGACCATCCCCCCGCTCTTCTTCGTGGGCTTCGTGCTTCGCTCGGTGGTTGCGGTGCTTGTGCCCGATCCCGTCCCCGTCCGGTCGTTTCGGTTGGGGTTCGTCTTCGTTTCCAGTCGGGGCTTCGGCTCGGCCGTGCCCTGTTTGCCCTTTCGCTTGGCGACCGGTTCGGTTTTGGCGGGTTCCGCGACAGCCGACCCTTCGTCCGATCCGGCGAGCCAGTCCACACTGACCACGGGTTCGTCGGCCTCTTCCGCCTGGGCGGGCGCGAGTGCCTGCGTATGCTCCCCGAACACCTCGTCCGAGCCGTCCGGGAATTCGCCTCGCAGGATTGCGGACAGCGATGCGTCCTGCGGCATACCGCGTGTCGCGTGTTCGTCGTCGGCCAGCGCCGCGGCATCCCAATCGACGGCACCGTCGGCGTCCGGTTCGCTCGTGGCCGGCGCGGGCGCCTCGAAGTCCGCCGAATTCAGGTTCGGGAACTGCTGGCGGTACACGTCGGACGGGAGTGTGTCGGACGGAAGCGTTTGTTCGAGTTCGGGAAAGTCGGTGAATTCGACCGAGTCCGCGAGGTCGTCGGTCGGTTGGGCGTGGCCGATTCGCACGCTCGCGGAGTTGCTCGGCGCGTCCGAACTCGAACCGGGTGTCTGTTCGGTTTCGGAGAAGTTGCTCGAGGGGGTTGACGAGAGTGACGGTTGGTCGTCGAGCAGTTCCACCTCCACCGGTTCGACCACATCGATCACGTCGTCCAGATCGAGATCAACTGCGGTGTGGCCCTGGCTGATCAGGTCCGACCCGCTCTGATCCTGCCAACTGGTTGCTTCGGGCGACGTGCCAGCGTCCTGTTCATCGAACAGGACAGCCGGGGTCGGTTCGTCGGATACCGTCAGGTCAAAGACGTCGTCGGACGGCTCACCCGTGAGGGTCCGGTCCACGCCGGGCGCCTCCACGCGCACCGAAGACGAGTCCCCATCCGACGACCGGTCTGGGCCGCTGAGGTCAGCGAGGATGCTCGACGCATCGGAGGTGGAGGCCGGCGCGGCGCCAAAGTCGGTCGCGTCGGTTGGGTCCGCGGAAAAATCGGGCGCGTTCGCGAGTGTGGCGGAGTCGAGCAGCGAGTTGTTCGGAACCATACCGGGTTGGTCGTGGATGGACTCGTCATCCGCCACAAACGAACCCAGCAGCGAGATCCCGCTGTCCGCGACCTCATCGGCCACCGGCAGGTCGCTGAGGTCGCCGTCCTGCATCGTGCTGCCGCCTGGCGGGTCGTTGAACGTGAGCGCGACGTCCGACGGGCGACCCGGTTCGGCCGGTTTCACGATCGGGTGCGAAACTGGGGGTTCGTAACCGGTGGTCGCCGAGACCACGTCCGAGGTTTCCACCGGCTCGGCCGTCTTTACCGGTGAGCCACTGAAGATGTCCGAACTTTCGATCACGTCGGCAACCGGGGTGTCGAACGGGTCCGATGGTGCCGCCGCGACCGGCGCTGGTGTCCCGGTGATCACGTCCGAATCCATCCACCCAGACACGGGCACGACCGGCTCCAAGTTTCCCAGCCCCACTTTCGAGTCGGACAGGGAAACCGCG
>SXID01000257.1 GCA_005772955.1 Planctomycetia bacterium | reverse complement strand
GTTGCGGGATTGGGCTGCTGCGATCGATTGGCACAGTTGTGACCCAGTTGAGTGTGCCAAACCGAGAGTCCTTCTCGAAACGCCGAACGCTCACCGGGTTACGGCGAGCGTTCGAAAGCGAGCGGAGAGGGAGGGATTCGAACCCTCGGTACGGTTTCCCGTACACAGCATTTCCAGTGCTGCACAATCGACCACTCTGCCACCTCTCCGTGAGCCGCACCCGAAAGACGCTCGGAATCGCCATCGGGTCCGCCCGTTCAATAAGCATAGTGCCCGCGGCGCACGGCGACAACGCGCGGCCCGCGAAGCACCGGTCACGCCTTCTCGAGTACGAGATCGAGCACCCAGCACCCGCGAACGTGCGTCGCGTTCGCGTCGCGACAGTGGTTGAGGATTTCGTCGTTGTCGCATCCCGCGTCTTGAAGGGCATCGGCCAAAATCGGCATCGCGCGGAACTCACGCGACTCGTATAGCCCGCGAGCCAGTGACATCGTGGTGTCAGTGCGCAACGATGGGGAGCAGGCTACCGGGCGGAAGGGGTTCCCGAAGCTGTCGTAAATGAGCGGTGCCGATTCCAGGAAAGCCGCGCGGTAGCACAGCCGAGAAGAATGTGTTTCCGCTCCAAGTCTCCCGGAAAGTGGAATGTGATCCGGGAGATTCACTGCGTACACGAGAAGTTCCGTGCGAGACTCATCTCGCCAGTCGGATTCGGTGAAGTGATTCACTTCGGTTCGCCCAAATGCGTCCTGAAGAACGTGGCTGTTTTCGCCCACAGGCGTTCCATCACCACGGGGTCGGACGTGTACATGTGCGTCACGCCCGGCAGCGCGAGCGACTCGAAGTCGCGACCGGCGCGGAATAGCGCGTCGGAGAGCTTCAGCGTGTGCCGGTAGTACACGTTGTCGTCAGCGGTGCCGTGAACCAGTAACAGCGGGCGATTCAAGTCCTTCGCGAGCGGAAGCAGGCTCGCGTCGTCGTACTGCTTCTTCGACTCGGGCAGAAGGCCCATGTAGCGCTCGGTGTAGTGTGTGTCGTAGTCCTCCCAGCCGGTGACCGGTGCGCCCGCGACCGCCGCTTTGAAGACCTCCGGCGCGCGAAGCACGCCGTTCGCGGCCATGTACCCACCGAACGACCAGCCCACGATTCCGACGCGGTCCTTGTCCAGTTCCGGGAACTTGTCGCACAGCAAGTGCAGTCCCTTCACCTGATCCTCAAGGGGAACTGTGCCGAACTTCTGGTAGACGCTGCGTTCCCACTCGCGCCCACGGCCCGGTGTGCCGCGGTTGTCCACCGCGACCACGATGAACCCCTGGTCCGCGAGCCACTGCGGGACGAGCCAGTTGCGCATCGCCTGGACGACGTGCAGGTGTTTCGGCCCGCCGTACACGTCCAGCAAGACCGGGTACTTCTTCTTCGGGTCGAAGTCCTTCGGGCGCACGATCGCGGTGTAGAAGTCGCCGATCTTCTCGATCTTCACGTTCGGCGTGAAGTCAGGTTCCTTCGCGACGCTCGGTAGTTCGCCGAGCGGCACGCCATCGCGGTTGAACACCGTGCTCTTTGGCATCGCTTTCAACGTGGTAGACGTGACTACGAACGGCCCGCCGTACTTGCCGAACACCGCGTTGTGGATGCCCGCGGCGCTTGTGAGTGCCTCGTCGTTCTCCGAGCCGGGGTTCACGTTCAGGCTGCGCGTTTTGTGGCGGTAGACGTGTCGCTGTGTCGGGTCCGTGCCGCCCGCGTAGACGATGAACGTGTCGAATCGCGACGAGTACACGCTCATCACCGCGTCGGGCCGGTGCTTGGCGGGGACGAGGATGTTGTTGAGTACGCCGGCGTCGTTGCGGTGCTGAATCTCGGCTTCGCCTTCCTTGTCCGCTCCGAGCCACACGAAACCGCCGAGAGCACCATTCCATTGCGGGCCGTTGGACCCTAGATTGATCCACGCCGCGTCCGTCTCTTCGAGCAACTTCTTCGTTTTTCCGGTCTTGATGTCAGCGCCCAACAGCAGCAACTTCTGTTGCTTGCGGTCCTGCACCTGAAGCGTGAGCGGGGCGAAGTCTTCCCACCGCACCGCCGCGAGGTACTCGTAGGCTTTGTTGTCCCAGTCGAGCCACACCGTTTCGCTGCCCTCGACGGAAACCACACCCACGCGCACGGCAACATTCTTCTTGCCCGGTCGCGGGTAGAACTGCTCGAGCGGTTTCTGATCGGGCTTCAGCGGGTCCGCGACGTACCACGTCTCCACACCGGTGTGGTCGGCCTCTTCGTAGGCGATGTGCTTGCTGTCCGGCGACCACCAGTACCCGGTGAACCGCGCCATCTCCTCTTGCGCGACGAACTCCGCGAGGCCGTAGGTGTTGAGAGCGGTACCGCCCTTCGTGACAGCGTTTTCGGTGTTCGTCGCCAGATCGACGACGTACACGTCGAACCCGCGAACGTACGCGACCTTCTTCCCGTCGGGACTCCACTTCGGATCGACGAGTGCGCCACCGACACCGGTCTTCAACTCGGTGGCCTTCCCGGTCGCGCGTTCGAACACGAATAGTTTGCCCGACAGCGGCAGCAGGATGTTCCTCCCCGTCGCGTCGAAGTGGAAGTCCGCGAAGCCGCCGGCGGAGAGCCGCATCCGCTCGCGTCGCGCCTTCTCTTCGGGCGTGAGGTTCTCTTCTCCGCCCTTCCGTAGCGATTCCGGCGACAGAAGTTCCTTCGATTGCCCGGTGGCGCAGTCGAACTCGAACAACTTGAGCGTGGGCTTGTTGGCTTCGGCGCGGAGGAACAGCACCGTCTTGCCGTCGGGGGACACTTTCGGGTTCTGCGGGCGGCCGAGCGTGAACCGCCGCGTTTCGGCGAACTTCTTGAGGAACGACGTGTCCACGGGCTTGCTTGGTGTAGGGTCGGCCGCTTGCGCGA
The DNA here is from genome assembly GCA_005772955.1 of Planctomycetia bacterium. Classification (GTDB taxonomy): domain Bacteria; phylum Planctomycetota; class Planctomycetia; order Gemmatales; family Gemmataceae; genus Gemmata. The sequence goes on along the minus strand of SXID01000257.1, from coordinate 40,517 downwards.
AGGCGGCGCAGGAAAGGGTGAAAGTGAGCGCGAGGGTGGTGATTTTCATGGGCGCTAGCATACCACCTCGCGCCTGGGATAACACACGGTCGTTTCGCGCCCGCCCCGGAGGGGCGGTACTTCTCTGGTGGGACGCCACCGCCCCGCCGGGGTGGGCGCGAAACTGGAGCTGAAAACGCGCCCAGGCGCGCCCCAAACAACGACACGAGCGACCTTGTGGTCGCTCGTGTCGTACGTTCCGTCGTTGCGAGTCGCTCACCCTTCTGGCGTGATCAGTTTGCCGATGATGTCGCCGGTGACCTTCCCGGTGATGGTGACGCTCTTCTTCTCCACCTTCGACTTGAGCGTCTTGATGACGTCGGCCAGCGGCTTGGCCTTCGGCTCGAACGCGACCAAGACCGGGACGAACCCGCCGAGATCGGTGATCAATTTGGCGATTGCGGCGCCCATGTCCTCGGCCGCGTCATCATCCTTCATGCCGAAGATGACTTCGAGGTTGACGTCGGCGGTGACCTTCACCACGATGCTGAGAGTGTCGGCCTTCGGCAGTGCCTTCCCCAGCCCGGTCAGGTCGATCGGCTTGTCCGGCAGCCCGCCTGCGACGGCGTCGAACTTGCCCTTCACCAGTGACACCGCGAACAGCGACGATTTCTCGTCGAGTGACTTGAGGAGGTTGGTCAGGTCAGCCTTGATCGGTGCCTTTTTCGCCTCGTCTTGTTTCAGTGCGGTGGCGATGAGCTTCTTGTCGGTGCCGGCGACGACGGTGGTGTTGTTGACCACGGTGCCGTAGATCGGGTTGCCCGGATCCGGCTGATACTTGAACATCGTGGTGTTGCCGTCCTTGATCATGCTGAACTTGTCGCCGTCCTTCTTGGTGACGGCCTCAGCGGCCTTGAACAGCTTGTCTGGATCGAACTTGCCGTGCATGATGACAAGCGCTTTCGTGTCGTCCGGCCCAGAACCGGCGGTGCCGACCCACACCTTCTCGATGTCCTTCATCGGGTCGAGACCCATATCTTCCAGGAGTTTCTTGGCGTCCTGACCGTTGAGCGCCTGCTTGATTTGGTCGAGCGCGTACTTCTTGATGACGTCAGCTTCGACAATCTGCTTGAAGTTGATGTAGACGACGGTGTCGGCTTCCGCTGGCAGGAGCTTGTCCGGCTCGGCGGCACGGGCGAGGGGGGCAGTCAGTGTCGCGACGAACACGGCCGCGAGGCCCAGGCGGGACAGGCGCATCATGAGTTTCGATCCTTTCCGAGATGGAACCGACCGGATGGTCACGCCTATTCTACCCGACCGGACGCCGGCCGGTTTCGCGGATTTTAGAATCCCCGTCGCGGCCCTGAGAACCTGGGGAATCCGGGCGAACGTGCGGGGTTTTATCGTAGTCATCACGCTCCGCGTGATGTCGCCTCGCAGCGCAAGTGACCTTCGCGGAAAAACGGCATCGCCCCGCGGACATCACGCGGAGCGTGATGACTACGATGAAGATCGCTCGCGCGAGGTGATCGCGAGGTAAGCCGCACGCACGCTCGCGGTGGCCTGGCGGAACGCGGCGAGGAAGTCCGAGGTCGTCACGAACCCGAGCCGGTGCGCGAGTTTCGCCTGATCGTCGGCCGGTTCGGGGATCTCCGTCAGCGGTCGGTCGGTTACGATCCGCAACCGCGTCTCAACCAGACGCAGGAAGGAATAGCCGTCGCGCAATGCGGTCGCGTTATCAATTGGCAACACCCCGCGTACGGCCAGTGCGTCGAGTGCGTCCCACATGTTCGGCGTCAGCACGTCGGGGTGTTCGCGACCGTACTTCAGTTGTAGCAGTTGCACCGCGAACTCCACGTCGGTAAGCCCGCCGGGTCCGCGTTTCAGGCTCCGCACGCTGGCAGTCGATTCGAGTTTCTGGCGCATTGCGCGCACCTCGTCCACCAGTTGCGGACACCACGCCGGGCCGAGCATCGCGGCACGGATCGCGTCCATTACTTCGTCCGCGAACGCGACGTCTCCGCGAACGACACGCGCGCGGCTAAGCGACTGGCGCTCCCAAAGTTGACATGTGCCCCCGGCGAAGTACCGGCGGAACTCGCTTAGCGGAAGTACCAAACTCCCGGATTTGCCCGTCGGCCGGAGCCGCATGTCCACTTCGTAGAGGCGGCCCATCGGCCCCATGCGGCTCGCGGTCTTGATGACGCGTTGCGCCAGTTCGGTGAAGTACAACTGGTTCGACTCGCCGCGCGACGTGGTGCCGTCGGCCGCATATACGAGCAGCAGGTCGAGGTCGCTGTGGTAGCTGATCTCGCGCCCGCCAAGTTTGCCGAGGCCGAGGAGGACATAGGGACAAGGCTGGGCCGCTCGCGGCTTCGCGAGTGCCTCCGCGTGCGCCTCTGGCGAAGCCGTGAGCGGCTCCGGTACGCCCAACTTCGCTTGAACCTCCGGTTCCACCAACTCCACCACCTGATTCAGAATGGTATCGGCCACGTCCGAGAGGGCCGCAGTGGTGATGCGCACGTCCGCCTTGCCGAGCAAGTCGCCGACACCGACCCGCAGAAACTCCTTGTCCTGAAAACTGTGCAGGATCGGGTCAGGGTCGGTCGCACCGCGAAGCAGTTCGGTCAGTTCGGTGTGCAATTCGTCGGCGGTTCGCGGCTGGTTCAGCACGAGCGAGTCGAGCAGTTCATCCACCATGCCAGGGTTGTTGACGAGTAGCGCAGAGAGGAATGGGCTGCCAGCGCACAGTTCGACGTAGAGCTTGAGGCTCGGCGGACTGATGCTGAATAGTTCCCAGAGCACGGCTTTCGCGCCAAGCGAGGCGCTGACGCGTTCCAGGTCGGTGAGCGCCGCGTCTGGGTCCGGGCTGGCGGCCACGGCACGCAACAACGGCGGCGCGATGCTCGCGAGGAAGTGCCTGCACCGGCGCGCGGACAGGAACGGCACGCTCTCGCGGGCCAGCGCTAACAGGTTCGCGAACGCCTTCGGGATGTCGCGGAACGGGTAGCGGCCGAGAACCGCGCGAACGGTTTCCGCGTCTGGGTCTGGGTCGAGGATCAGGTCCGCTTCCGGCTCCGACTGCTCGTCTTCGCCTTGAAACGACTGGTGCAGCAGGTGGTTCAAAATGGTGCGGTCAATCGCGGTCTTGTCGTGCAAGTCTTTCAGGAACCGGTCCAGTGGGTCGATCAGCAGGTCGCGTGTGTCGAGCGGCGGCGGGTCGGATTCGTCGAGGGGCGATCGCTTTTGCGCGGCGAGCGGGGGGCGTACGCCCGCGGATTCTTCCGCTTGAGACGAGCGGGGGGAAAGCCCCGGGTGGTTGTCTTGCTCGTTGCTGCTTGGTGTTGCATCCGGGAGCGTACGCCCCCCGCTTGCCTCGGCATAGCCCATCCGCCGCGCGAGCTTGCGCAGTTCGTCCGCCTCCGTGGGGAGCTTGTGCGTTTGCAGGTCGAACAGCAACTGTAGTCGGTGCTCGGTTTTGCGCAAGAACCGGTACGCGTCCGCGAGGATGTACGTCTCCGGCGAGTTCAGACAGCCCGCGATTTCGAGGGCGTCGAGCGCGAGTAGCGTGTTCCGCTGGCGCACCGCCGGCAGGTCGCCGCCGTTGAGCAGTTGAAGGAACTGCACCGTGTACTCGATGTCGCGAATGCCACCGCGTCCGGTCTTCACGTCGCGTGGAAAGTCCGCGTCCTGTGTTTGCGCGCGTGCCGCTTTCGACTCCATCTGCCGCTTGAGCGCTTTCACCTCGTTGATTTCTGAGAAGCTGAAGTACTTGCGGTACACGAACGGCTCGATCGCCTGGAGGAAATCGCGTGCGAGGGACGGGTCGCCGCCAACGTGCCGCAGTTTGATGAGTGCCTGGCGCTCCCACGTGCGGCCCATCGTGTCGTAGTAACTGAGTGTACTGGCGAGCGACCGCGCAAGCGGCCCGCGGTTCCCTTCGGGGCGTAGACGCAGGTCCACGCGGTACGCGCCTCCGCGGTCGGTGTAGCTGGAGAGCAGTCGAACCAGTTCGCCGATCGCGCGCCCGAAGAACTCCGCGTTGTTCACGCCCGATCGTCGATTCGTTTCACCGTCCACGTCGTAGACGAACATCAGGTCGATGTCGCTGGAGTAGTTCAGTTCGTCGCCGCCGAGTTTGCCGAACGCGAGCGCCGTGATCTTCGCGGGCTGGCCAGCGGGTGCGGTGGGGTTGCCGAACCGCGCGCCAACGGTCCGTAATGCGTGCCGCAGGGCGACCTCCACGGATGAGTCCGCGAGCCGCGCAAGTTCGCGTGTGATCTCCTCAAGCGGGCGGTCGCGAATCACGTCGCCGATGCCGATGCGGAGTGTGTGTTGGGCGCGGAACCGGCGGAACGCGCGGAGCACGCCCGCGTCGTCCCTGGCCGCATCCACATCACTCTTCAACTGCGCGACGAGTTCCGCAGTGGACGGGTTCCGCTTGGACACGTGAAACACGGTCGCGAGGAACTCCGGGTAGACCGTGAGTGTGTCCGCGAAGAACTGCGAGGTGGCGAGCAGTTGGAGCGTGGCCTCGAGTTCGCGCCCGCGGTTCTCAAGGAGTGCCGGCAGGTGTGCGCGTGCGTCCGGCCGCGCGAAGAGGCGTTCCAGGTTGTTGAGCGCCATGTCCGGATCGGCGGTTCGCGGCAGCAACCGACCAAGCGGCGCGAACAGGTCCGGCGCGACGGTGCCGAAGTGAGTCGCGAGAGCCGCGAGGTTGCGCCGCCCGCGGTCGGCGTCGCGCACGGCCTTCAAGATGGTGTCTTCGTGGGAAGCCATGACACCATCTTACCGGTTAGCCGCGACCCGAAGGGGAACGGATCACTTCGGCAGTTTCCACACGATCGCCGTTGCGCCGGGCGCGTCGGTGATCGCGTGTGTGCCGTCGGCGGTGACTTGCAATCGCTCGACGTACCCGGACGGGCCGCGAAGCACGAACGCTTCCGTGCCGTCGGCGGCCTTCCACCCGCGAACGGTTCCGTCGCCGTGCGTTGTCACCACCGCGCCGTTCCCCGCGAACGCCAAACCGCCCACCGCGGTATTGAGCGTGAACTTCTGCGTCCAGATCGCGGTGTCTTTGCCGATGTCGAACAGTACCAGTTCGCCGTCGTTGTAATAGGTGTGCGCGGCGAGTTGCTTGCCGTCCGGTGACAGCGCGAGCCGCGACACCCAACTCTTTAGTTTCACGGGCGCCGCGAATCGCCCCAGCTCCTTGCCGGTGCGCGCGTCGAGCTTCGCGATTTCGCCCTTCGATTGGCCGTAATAGACCGCGGAGCCGTCGGCCACGAACACCGGGCGGCACCCAGTGACGCCATTCCCCTTCTCATCGGCCTTGATCTCCCACAGCACCTTGCCGCTCGGCACGTCCCACGCCCACATCCGCTCGCCCTCGGCTTCGCCCACGAGCGTCTTGCCGTCGGGCGACGCGGCGAGGTTCATCGTGCGCGTGTAAGTGTGCTTGGGCAACTTCTCCGCAGGCGCCTTCAGATATGTTTCCTTGCCCGTGGTGAGGTCGCACACCGTCGCGGTGCGGTCCGCGTGGCCCACGAACAGCGTCTTGCTGTCCGTCGAGAATTGAAGATCGTGAATCGCGCTGTCGGCGTCGCGGATCGGGCGCGGGTTACCGGTGAAGGGAGATTCCCAAACGCGCAGCATGCCGACCGCGTCGCCGACCGCGGCGAACTTGCCGTCGGGCGAGAGGGCCGGCCGCGCGTACCCGCGGAACCCGTTCGGCGGCGCAGTGAGTTTGCCGGTCGCGAAGTCGAGTCGGAACACGCACTGACCCGCGATCACGACGAGCCGGTTGTTCTTGTGATCGACCGCCCACGAGTCAATGCGCGCCGGGATCGCCCAGTCTTCGAGCCGTTCGCCGGTGGCCACGTCCCACCGCGCGAAATGCGGTGACGTTTTCTCGTCGTAGATCGAGTACGGCAGGTTCACGAGCAGCACCTTGCCGTCGGGCGTGAATAACGGTCGGCCGTAGCTGATCTTCGGGTCCACACCCGTCAGTTTGATTTCCTTCTTCGTGGCGATGTTCCACACCTGTGGCCCGCGTTCGTCCGTCGTACACGCAACGAGTTTGCCGTCGGGCGAGGGCGACTGCTGGAACGGGTACGCGCCGCCGCTCTCGCCCGAGTACACGCTCTTGCTCAGCTTCGAGTCGGTGACGCCGACGTAGTTCTCGACGCTCGCCATGTCCGTGTAATCCGTGATCCAGCGGCCATCCGGCGACACGTCCGAGATGTGGTGCCAGCCACCGGTGAACGCGGTCCACTTGCCGGCTTTCACGTCGAGCTTCTGCCACGCACCCGCCTCGGCGATCAGGAAGTCGGCGAGCTGACAATTGTGAACTTTGGACACGTATGCGGGTTTGCCGTTGCTCCCTTTTGGCCCGGGAATGGTGCGCAGGAACTTACCGTTGGTCGCGTCCCAGACGTGAACACCGGCATCGGCACCGGAAGACGTGATCTCCTTCCCGCTGCCTGCGAACGCGAAGGTGAGCCGGTATGACTCGCGCCCAATGATCACGTCCGGGAGCTTCTTCTCGTCGCGCATTTGTGCGACTGTTTCGCCCGTGTCGAGGTTCAATACGTCGATCCCGTTGCGCACGCGCACTGCGGCGCGCGTGGCGTCGGGTGAGAGGCAGAGCGTGCTGCCCGATGTGCGGAACTTCATGGTGCCGAGGCGCGCGACCGCGCCTTCAGGCATCGCCGGCTCCGCCGCGAACGCCGGCAGCGTGACGAACGCGACAAGGGTCGCGAGCGCGTACCGCATGGGAGGTTCCTCACACGAGAGGAAGAGAGAAACGATTCTGGCGAATCCCGACCGCAAGGTCGGAGGTGTTTTGCGCACCAACACCCCCGACTTTGCGGTCGGGGTTCGCCTCGTCCACACCCACCGCCGCTTCAACTAGCACGTTGCCATACAGCGTGAACGGCGAGGCGTCGGTGATCGCGACGCGCACCGTGTTGCCGATGAGTCGCTCTGGGCCGTCGAACACGACGATGTGGTCCGCCATGCTGCGCCCGGTGAGTTGCGTGACGTGGCTCGCGCTCTCGCGGTTTGCCTGGTTCGACGCGCTCCGCTCGCGGCGACTCGGACCTTCAACCAACACTTCCACCACGTTGCCCACCTGTGCGCGGTGGTCGGTGCGGCTGTTCTCGTTCTGTACCAAGAGCAGGTCATTGTTGCGGCGTTTCTTCACGTCGTCGGGCACGTCGTCCGGGTAGTGGTCCGCGGCCTTCGTGCCGCCGCGCTCGCTGTACTTGAAGATGAACGAGTTCTTGAACTGCGCGACGCGAACTAACTCCATCGTCTTCGCGAAGCTCTCCTCGGTTTCGCCACAGAAGCCGACGATGAAATCGGAACTGACCGACACGCCCGGCACCAACTCGCGACAGCGGCTGAGCATCTCCATGTAGTAGCTCGCGGTGTAGTTCCGCTTCATGCGTTTGAGGATTCCGTCGCAGCCGGATTGCACCGGGACGTGCAGGTACTTCACCACTTTGGGGAGTTCGCGCACCGCGTCGAGCAGGTCGTCGGTCATGTCCTTCGGGTAGTTCGTCACGAACTTGATGCGCTCCAAACCCGGCACGTCGTGCATCCCTGCGATGAGGTCGCTGAGCCGTGTGCGTCGGTCGCCTTCGGTGTAGACGTAGCTGTTCACCGTTTGGCCGAGGAGCGTGACTTCCTTACAGCCCTGATCGACGAGTTGGCGCACTTCGCCCCAGATGTGTTCCGGCGGGCGGCTCTGCTCCGGGCCGCGCGTGCTCGGAACCACGCAGTACGTGCAGAACTTGTCGCACCCGATTTGAATTCGCACATACGCCTGGAACGGCGTCGGCCGCATTGAGGGGTCGCGTGCCGGGTCGTAGCTGATGAAGCTGGCTTCGACTTCGTTGCGCCCACCATCGGTGCGGCCGAGGCTCACCGCAAGTTGCGGCTCGCGCGTGGCTCGCACCTTCTCGACCAGTTCCGGCACCGCACCGAGTTGCCCCGTGCCGACGATCATGTCCACGTAAGGGGCACGTTTGCGGATCGCATCCTGATCCTTCTGCGCCATGCAGCCCAGTACACCGATAACCGTGCCCGGCTTGTCGCGTTTCAAGAGTCGCACGCGGCCGAGCGCGGAGTACGTCTTGTCCTCCGCGTGTTCGCGCACCGAGCAGGTGTTGAACAGCAGCACGTCCGCGTCGGCGGGTGAATCGGTGAGATCGTAGCCGTGCTTACGAAGCGCGCCGATGACCAACTCGCTGTCGAGCACGTTCATCTGGCAGCCGACAGTTTCGATGTAGACTTTCTGACCTGTCATTGGCGGGTTACCGTTATGAGACGGGGCCGGCCGGCCCGCGTCCGACCGAGATTGCGAATGCAAGTGCGGCGCAGGACACGGGAGACGGAGGGACAGCAGTGAAAGATACAGGAGCCGCGAAAAGGTTCAAAGGCCGGGCGGGGCACGCCCGCCAACTCGCGTGGCCGTGTTGCTCGGCACGGTCACCAGAACACGGGCGGCCGGGGTTGACGCCACGCGGCCCGAAAGTCGAGACCGCGCCGGCCAAGTTAGCGGTTCTTTGAAGGACGCTACGGATGCGAATTTGCCTCTCCGAGGACCGCCGCGTCAGGTGCCGTCGTTCCACCGGGCCGGATGGCTTCAAGGAACTCGATGTGTCCCAATTGCTCGCGACGGTCGACGTGGTGATGCGCCGCCGCGGGCGCGAACTGACGGCTCAACTCGAATCACTCTTCACGCGCGCGAAGCACTCGCACTACTTGCGATCGGTCAACTTTCCGGTCAGGCCGGCGACGGTGGCGCGGGTGGCGCGGATGCGGTCGAGCAGATTCTGCTTGGCGATGCCGGCCGGGTCGAGTGGGATGCCGTTCGACGGTGGTGGGGTCTGCGAGTCCGACACAAGTTTTGCCGTTTCCGCTTTCTCTTCCTGTGTCTCGCCTTTCGAGAGCCGGTCCTCGGCGTCGATGTGGCCCGATTCGCCGTACATCTGCTTCAGTTCGCCTATGCGCACGACGCGCTCGAGCCGGAAGTACGCGATCTCCTCGTAGGGTACGAAGAACGCGCGTCCCTCGTCGGTGGTGCCGCCTTCGCGTCCGCGGAATACGACGTAGGTCGGCTCGAACCGCACGACTATGTCCACGCACAACACGAACTGATTGTGCAGGACGAAGTTCACCTGCGCGTGCGAGGTCTCGGGGATCCGCTTGAACAACTCGACGCAATCTTCGCGACGCATTCGCACTCCTGTTCGCCATCAGCTTTGCATCACTTCGAGGCTCGCCGGTGGGCGCGTGAGCCGGCGGTAGAGCCACACCTGGGAAGCGCCTGCGGCGATCCCACCGGTGGCACACACGGCGCGCCAGTCTATCCGACCGCACAGCAATTCCAGGCGCGATTTCGCGGTGATCTTCGCGCCGTCCGAGACGGAGAGCCGCGCTGCGGCGCGAGCGGAGGCCGTATCCTCGAACGCGCTGAGGGCGAACGCAAGCAGCGCCGTCGCGACGAGCGCACCGGCCAGAAGCGAGAGAGGCCCGCGGGCCAGCGCCCAGGCGTCGCGCTTGTACGGTTGAAACTGGTAGCCGTCACCGAGTCGGCGCCAGAGTTGCGTGAAGCACGCGTCCGCGGCTTCCGGTGTGTCGAACACCACCGTGAACTGGCTTGTACCGAGGCCACCGTTCACGTATTCGACAATCAGTGAGTTCCTCAGCAGATCGAGCTTCAGATGGCGCACCGCGATCAGGTTCACGACCACCGCGAGCGGACCGAGGAGGTTATCGAGGTTGTCCCCGGCTTCGATCGCCGAGATCAGTCCGGTCTTCGGCACGCCCGCGAGCGGGGTCAGATGGAGCCGATCGAACGTGAGCACGAGGAGCGAATGCGACTTCAGTTCCGGGTGTACCCACACCCGGTGGCGTGTGTGGCCGGGGATGGTGGTTTCGAGGGTGATGTCGTCCAGCGTAGTCATGGGGCGGGCGGAACCAGAGGAACGAATGGGAATCGCGAGTGATCCCCACCCGTAACCGGTAGCACGCGGGCGGGAGTTGGTCAAATTGGACGGGAAGACAAGACAAGGCCGCAACGCTTTGTCTTCCCTACACCCGCTCACTCTTTTCCCCCTTATCTTTCAGTCGGACTGCAATTCCGGGAACACCGCCGGCGAGAGTTTCGCGGCGACGAGGTGGTCGTGGAGTCGCTTCTTCGCCTGGAATTTCAGGTTCGCGATGTCCTGTTCGGTCCGTTTCAGTTTGGCCGCGACTTCGGCATTGCCCCACCCCTTCACATACAAGAGTTCGAGGGCCATCACCTTCACCCACTCCCCTTTCGCCTGGAAGTCGCGGAGGAGGTCGCGGAGAGCCTGACCCAGGGCGTCCTCTTCGCGCTCACGCTGTTCGGAACTGCGGGCGAGGCTGGACGCGCCGCGTTGCCGGTCGTCGGGCGTCTGGCCCATCACTTCGTCTTCCTTGTCGGTGCCGCTCTGGTAGCGGAGCCGGCCCATCTTCCGCAACTGGTCCGTGACCTTATGCGCCGCGATGGTGAACAGCCACGTCTGGAGGTCGCGTTTGTCGTCGTAGTTCACGAGGCTGTTGCTGAACCCAATGAATGTTTCTTGCACCACGTCCTCGACAGAGGCGTGGTCTTTGAGTCGGCGGCGCACGTAGGCCGTGAGCCGGCCGCGATACCGCTTGTCCAGTTCCGCCCACGCGGACTGGTCGTTCTTGCGCACGCGGTGGATGAGCAGCCGATCGGATTCGGTAGTCATACGTTTCGTGTTTCGTTTAGCCGCGACCCGAGGCCGCGGAGGGGAGCGATCCCGTTTCACGCTTCGGAACGCAACCGTGTGCGGTTACACAAAAAGCAGCGCCGCCGCAGCACCGCCTGCGAGCGCGACGGCACCGAGTGCCAGCCAGCTCGTGAGGTAGCCGCGGGTCCACTCGTCGGCGCGAAGGAACAGGAAGCCCGCGAGCGCCGCCGCGACCAGCATCCCGAGGATTCGCAGCCCGCCCGCGACGCGCTCCTGCGCACGCAACTCCCGCACCTGATCGGCCGTCACTTCCACGTCGTACGCGACGTACTCCAGCTTCCCGGTTACACCATACTGGGCGAGAGTTTCTTTCTCCGCCGCGTCCGGCTCGCGCACATCGCGGCTGTCTTTGCGGAGAAACTCGGTCCGCACCTCGTTGCCGGACAGCTTGTAGCGCACGGGTGGATCGAGTTCGGCCAGCCTCTTCTCGACCAGTTCGCGAGCCAGTTCGAGTACGTCCTCTTCCGCTTCTGCCTGGGTCGCGTACGGCACGGTACTCACGACGCGTTGATGCATGAGGCTACCAGAACGCGGGGCCGTCTTCGGTCCCGGCGGCAACTTGACAACCGGTTCCAGCGCGACAGGCGGCGGCGGGGGCTTCCCGTCCTTCGGCAAAACCGGCTTGCCGAGCACGCGATCCTTCCACGTGCGGTTGACCGCGAGTTGAGGCAGTGTCTCGGCCTGCGCGGTCGCGCCCCCGTTCACGCTGTCAATCGCGAGTTTCTCGGCTTCCCTGCGGGCCTCTTCCGCCTTGCTCCCAGTCGCGCCGCCCGGACGCGGCGTGGGCTTGCTGCTACACGCGGCCAGAGCGAAGCACAACCCGACCACCGACAGTCGGAGGATGTTCCGCCACGCGTTTCTCATGTCAAACGCTCCTCTTCCGGTCGCGGTTCCGCGACAACACTAACCACGCGGTCGCAACGAAGGCGGTCCAGCCCACGGGCTTGCAACCTGCGCGGCGATGGTGGCGATCACGAGTACCGACACCCCGGTCATCGCAGGCGCGGCTTCCCACGGCCACAGGAACAGGAAGATTGCGCTCCAGAACGTCGCGGCGATGATCGGGGTGAACCGCACCCGCTCGCGACGCTTGCGGTCAGTCGCCGTCCACCACCGGAACACCGCGACCGTGACGCCGAAGTAGATCAGGTACTTCATCCCCGTCGTGAGCGTGCCCTGACTGATCCTGTGGTTGGTGAACAGCACGATGTCACCGCTGGAGGCGTTCGCGGTGCCGGTTGGTAGCGCCCAACCGTCGAGCCAGAATGCCAGGGTGCCGACGCACAGACCGACCACCAACTGAATCGCACGCCGACTCCACGGGTTACTTTCGCTGCGTTTCGGCAACCGACCGATTATCATGACAGCCCAGGCGAGGACCGTCGAGAGTAGGAACACACGCCCCAAAAGCGTCCAGGGAACCGGCCCCTGGAATACGGCCCACGGCGCGGTACACGCGGCTGTGACCAGCGGAGCGAGCGCGACCCCGCCGGCAAGTTCGGTAAGCCGGTCTCGCGCGGTGTGCGTGAGCGGACCGGGCACCGGTGCCTTCTCCTTCGCGGCCGTATCGCGGTCGCGTGACACGGGGAACGCAACCGGGCGCACAGCACCGGGCGGCACATTCACCGGTTCCGTTTGCGATGGTGTCGCCGCGACCGGGCGGCCCCGCGGAAGCGGCGGCGTGAGCGGAATGACCGCGTCTGCGAACGACGCCGTCGGCAGCGATACCTCGCGTCGTCCGCCGGTGAAGATCTCCTCGACCGCCCGCGCGAGGTCGGCGGCGGTCGTGTACCGCTTCGCCGGGTCTTTCTCCAGGGCGCGTCCGACCACTTCGCGGTACGGGGCCGGCAGTTTCGTCAGGTCCGGCGTTTCCGTGATGTGCTTGATGAGTACTTCGTAAGGCGTCTCGCCGTTGAACGGGCGCAACCCGGTGATCATCTCGTAGAGGATGATGCCGCAGGCGTAGATGTCGATGCTCGCGGTGTAGTTCCCGTTCTTGATCTCGGGCGCCATGTAGTAGGGCGTGCCGATGCCGCGACTCAGATCGCCGGCTTCGCTGCCACTGATGCGCCGCGACAGCCCATAGTCGCCGATCTTGAGGAAGCCATGTTCGATGAAGATGTTACCCGGCTTGAGGTCGCGGTGAACGACGCCCTGATTGTGCAGGTAGCCGACCCCGCGACACAGCGCCGCGAACCACTCGCGAATGACCTGCGTGGGCAGCCCGGTGGGGTGCTTGTTGAGGACGTGCGCGAGCGATTCGCCGAACACGTATTCCATGACGACCCAGTGGTCGCCGCGGGCATCGGTGCGGAGGTCGAACAGGTGAACAAGGTTCGGGTGCTTGAGGTTGATGCAGTGCGTGACGCCGCGGAGTTCGGCGTCGGTGTGGCCGCGCAACAGGAGTTTGATCGCGACTTCCTTGCCGCCGTCGCTGATGGCGAAGTACACTTCTCCAAACGCGCCCTGTCCGACGCCGCGCTTGAGGGTAAACCCGTCGAGCGGTCGCTGCCCGGAGCGGTACGTGAACTTCATCGCCATCGCGAACCTCTACGACCCAATTGCACTGCTACCTCACTTAAGGATCATTCGCCCGCCGCAAGCAGATCTTGAGCGAAAACCAGCCCAACCGAAGTGATGGCATTATAACGGGTTCGCATGGGAGCGGTTCGGTTTCGTACCGGCAACCGTGTCGAAGCTGCGAAGCGGGTTGACCGCCCACGGTGCTCGGTACAACAGCGCTGCGGTCAGGTTCGCCGCGCCGCCGACAAGGACACCCCAACCGGCACCTGGAAGTGGACCGGAGAGATCGTCAAGAAGAAGATCGACCAGACTCGGAAACTCGAACTCAAGGTCGGCAACGACCCAGGCCAAGGGGAAGCAGAAGAAGTCGGAGAGCTGGGAAGCGAAGCGCGAGGCATCGGAGGAGAAGAAGGACTGACCTGGCACGTCACGATGGCTCCGAATCGGTGACTCGCTGACCGTAGGGGCGGTGCCCGGCGGCGTAGTTCGTCGCCCACGGGCACTTCCGGCACGACACCTTCAGCACGCGACCCAGGCGCTCCGAGAGCACCGCGCCCGCGAGGCCCACGCCAAACGCCGGTACGAACGCCACCAGTCCGGCAACCACCGCGGGCATCATCAGCAGTAACACAAGGGCCGCGATCGCGCCGAGGAACACCAAACCCGACAGCAAGAACCCCGCGGCCAACACGATCCGCCCCGCGAAGGTCCGCACTGGTCGCGGGTACGTGTGGCGGGACGGGTACAGTTCGCACTCGCACTCCGGGCAGTTGTCGGGAACGGGTGAACTCACGTCGGGGGCTCGCACTGGATTACCGAACCGGGGCGAAGAACATCTTACCAGCCGCACCCTGTGTGTCGCAGGCGTGGGTCGATGCGCTGCGAGCGTCCGCGAGTGGGGTTCTTTCTCCCTTCTTAGGGGAGTGGGTTGGGGGAAATGAGGGTCTTCGCGCACCAGCGGGCGATTCGGCTCCGCGTACTGGCGCTCGGCCGGCACGCTCGCCAACTCCTGCTCCAGGTAACGCAGTAAACCGTCGCGAGCGCCGTCTGCCCTGCACTTCCTCGGGTAAACACGGTCATTCAGATCGGACCACATTCACGCATCATCCCTCGGATTTCAAGTGTTCTGGACACCGAGTTTGTCGTCCGGCGCGAATGCTCCTTTGGCACTTCGTGTGCTCCCGATAATTTGCTCCAATCGCGCGGGCCTGTATTACCGGTATTACCAGAACCTTTTGGCGGGCACTGAGCCACACCCACGAGGTCCACGCAATGTTCCGTCCCATCCGGTTCGTCCTCCCGCACGAACCCGTGGCCGGTGCCACCGGGTTCGTCGTTTCCCGGAGTGGCCGCACGTCGCCGCCCTGCGATAATAGGCACACACCATGGAGCCTGGGGACATGAGCGGCGACACGATCAACATTGCACTCGTCGGTTGCGGCACCGTGGGTGGTGGGGTGGCGCACGTGCTCCTCGCGCACGCAGATCGCGTCACGCAGCGCGCGGGCCGGCCACTGGCGTTGCGTCGAGTGGTTGTGCGAGATCATGCGAAACTGCGTGACCCGATCATCCCGCGCGACATTATCTCGACCGACATCGCGGACGCGATCCACGACCCCAACGTTCACATTGTGGTCGAACTCGTCGGCGGTCTTGGCATCGCCAAGAAGGTCGTGCTCGATGCGCTTGCTGCTGGCAAGCACGTCGTCACCGCGAACAAGTCGCTGCTGGCGGACGCGGGCGCCGAGGTGTTCGAGGCCGCACGAAGAGCCGAACGCACCGTGTGTTTCGAGGCAGCCGTGGCCGGCGGCGTGCCCGTGATTCGCGCTCTCGGCGAGAGCCTCGCGGCGAATCAAGTGACCGCGATTCAGGCGATCCTGAACGGCACGTCGAACTTCATCCTGACGGCGATGGCCGAGCGTGGCATGAGCTACGCTGCGGCGCTGGCGGAGGCGCAGCGGTTGGGCTACGCGGAGGCGGATCCGACGCTCGACGTGGACGGCAGCGACGCGGCGCACAAACTCGCGATCTTGGCGCAGATTTCGTTCGGTGTGGCCGCGCGCCCACACGAAATTGCCAGGCAGGGGATCGACACCATCGATGCGATGGATATCCGGTTCGCCTACGAACTCGGTTACACGATCAAGTTGCTGGCGGAAGCGTGGACCGGTGGCCACAGTCACAGCACGAACGGGGCGAAGTTGAGTCGCGGCGGCGCGGCGAACGCGGCCCACGCGAACGGCGGCCCGCCCACGGTGGCACTGCACGTCGCCCCAGTACTGCTCCGCCACACGGACCTGCTCGCACAGGTGCGTGGAGCGTACAACGCGGTGCTGGTGTACGGCGACATCGTGGGCGAGACGCTCTATCAGGGGCCGGGCGCCGGGCAGATGCCGACCGCGAGTTCGGTAGTCGCGGACCTGATCGACCTGGGTGTGGGGCGTGCGCAGCGGACGTTTGCGGCGGCGAAGCTGTGGAGCCACGAGGGCCGCGGGTTCACGGTGGAACCACCGGAGCGTGTGCGCAGTCGCTTCTACCTCCGCTTACAGGTCGCGGACCGACCCGGCGTACTGGCCGACATCACGCGTATCCTGGCCGACGAAGAGATCAGCATTTCGAGTCTGGTTCAGCACGAAACCGAAGAAGGTGAACCGGGAGCGTCAGCGACCGGAGCGGTGCCGCTGGTGATCGTGACGCACTACGCCTCGACCGGGAAGTTCCGCAAGGCGCTGGAACGCATCAACGCGTTAAGCACGACCGCCGCGCCCGCCGTGTTCTTCAGCATGGGTGATTAGCAGCGTTGACTTCGCGGTTGCGTTCCTCTACACGTCTCGCTATCTTCCCGGCTCGCGGGGAGACAGCGAATGAAGTGGGCGGATCATCGGGCTACAGCTTGGGTGCTGGCGGCGGTTGCGTTCGCGTTCACGGTGGCCAGCGCCCGCCCATTTGCCACTTCATGGAACGACGGCAGTCGGCTCGCGTCGGTCGAATCACTCGTCGAACGCAACACCTTCTGCATCGACGGGAGTGTGTTTCTCACGCCGCCCGCGGAACAGTTTGCGAGCGGCACGCCGCCCTACGCTCCCGAGAACGCTCTCCTACGCCGCGGCACGCTCGACAAACTCTTCATCGACGGGCGCTACTACTCGGACAAGCCACCGCTTGTGAGCGTGCCGCTCGCAGCGGCGTACCGCGTCCTGATGGCACTCGGGTTGCCGAAACCGAGCGAGCGCCCGGATACGTTCGCGTGGGTGATCTGCGTGCTGCTCAGCGGCACTGGCTACGCGGTCGCGGTCGGGTGCATGTGGAGCATCGGCACGCGCGTCGGGCTGTCCCCCGCGTGGCGGTTTGCGTGGCTGGGTGCGTTCGCGCTCGCGACCGTGTTGCCCGCGTACACCCAAAGCGCGAACAACCACATCGCGCAACTCGGTGCAGTCGCGGCGATCTGCGTGCTGCTGTGCCGCATCGCGGACGCCGCACGCGAAGGCCGCACCGCGTGGGGTTCGCTGCTCGCCGCGGGGTTCGTTACCGGGTTCGCGTACAACCTCGACTTCGGTGTCGGTCCGCCGCTTGTGCCAATGGTGCTCGTGGTCGTCGCGCTCCGCACGCGCAGCGTTCTTCCTGTTGCTGCTTGTGTTGTCGCGGCGTTACCCTGCGTGATCGCTGGGCACGCGATCAACTTCGCTATCGGCGGGGACTGGCTGAAGCCGCTGAACATGCACCCGGAATACCTCGCGTGGCCGGGTAGCCCTTTCGAAACCACGATGACCGGCGTGGTCCGCACGCGGTACTTCGCGCAGTTCACATACACGCTCGATCTGCTGTTCGGAAAGAAGGGCATCCTCACGAACAATCCGCCACTGCTGCTCGCGCTGGCCGCGGGCGCGCTCGTGTTGAGGCGCGGCACGCCGCATCGCGTGGAGTTGCTCGCACTCGTGGCGTGGTGCGCGTGCGGGTGGCTGATGTACGGCGTGCTGTCGAAGAACCACGGCGGTGCGTGCGTGTCGATCCGGTGGTTCGTGCCGTTCCTCGCTCCGGGCTTCTGGCTGCTGGCGAAGGTGTTGGCTGAGCGCCCGGAGTTCCGCCGCGACTTCCTCGTACTCGCGGCGTGTGGGCTTCCGCTGGCCGCGAGCGCGTGGCTGGTCGGCCCGTGGTGGGGGCGAGTCGTGCCGGGCTACTGGTGGGCGTTTGGGTCTTCGCTGGTCGCGTGGGGCGTCGTGCGTTGGCACGCACGACGCGCGAAGCGCGAAGCACCGACGCTGGCGTTCCCCACGACGGGCGAAGCGGGGAAGCGTGCCGCGTGACACCGCGATGTCACTTCTTCAGTTGCTCGACCACCCACTTCGCGGCATCGGTCGGTGCCGATGGCTTGTCGCCGACCAAGCGGTTTAGCCCGTCCGCGCCGCCTTCGCGCCGGACCGCGCGCCCGCTCGTGAGCCACCCGCCCAGGCTGGAAACGCCCGGCACGATGGCCTCGTGCGGGTAGTACAGGTATGGCGAAGTGAATAGCGTCTGCGGCGCGAGTTGCCCGCGTGTGTAGATCACCGCGACTTCCTCGAACACGCCCGCGAAGCCCGCGATCGCGCCGGCGTTTGGCTCCGAGAACGTCGCGGTCGGGTCCGCGTCCTGCGGCACCGCGAACTTGGCGTCTGCCGCGTTCGTGCCGGCGAACGAATCGCCCCACACCGCCATCCGGGTCGCGTCGATGCCGTCCCGCGTACGCACCCAGCGTAGCACGGTGCGCAGATCGCGGAGTTGCGCGCCGAGAACCGGTTGCCCGAGGATCAGGTTCGTCTGCGACACCGACGTGCGGGAGCTGCCGCGTCCGGCGGAGGTGCCCGGTTGGGTTTCGCCCGTTCCGCGCACGTCCACGAGGCACACCGCCACGCCCGCCTTCAGGAACGCTTCGATCGCGTCGCCGCGCTGCTTCAGGAAGCCCGCTTTTCCGCCCTGCGCCACCATCACGACGAGGGGCAATTTCCCCTTCGCGTTCAGCGGCAACAGGAGCAACCCCGGCACCACGATCCCCGGTTCCACGTCGAGCGCGAACGGGATGCATGCCCCGCCCGGTATCTTGGCTGCCTTCTTTTCGAGCACTTCGGGCTTCGCGGCCGGCTCGATGTTCCCCAGCGCCGCGGCCCACGCCTTCTTCTCCGCCTGAAACGCTTCTTCTGGCTTCAGCCCTTTATCGCGCCGAACCCCGGCGAAGATTCGATCCAGGACGAGTTCGTCCAGCACCTCGTGCAGTTTCTTCGGCTTCAGTTCCTTCCTCGCGTCCTCGGTCCAGCACGTCAGTTCGTCGCGCGTGCGGTTCTTGCTGTACTCCTCCGGGACCGGCATCCCGAACCACTCCTTCAGCGCGGGGTAGAGCATCTTGCGATGCACCGCGCCGATGTGGTTGCAGTGCGTGTTCCCCGGTCCGCTCGCGCGCACGGTGCCCGCGCCATGCGCGAATCGCAGGTTGTCCTTCGCGTCATAGAAGCCGAAGATCTTCTGCAACCGCGGCCACGCGGGGTCGGTCTTCGCATCCCAGGCGAACTCGTGCGCGTGAATCACTTTCCGCGGCGCGACCGAGCCGACGATGACGTAGTGCGCGAAGCCGTCCTTCGCGCCGTTCTTCAGGCCGCGAGTGCTCTCCCAGTAGCCGTCGCCGAACCACGCGAAATCGCGGTCGGGGTTCTCCAACACGCTCGACTCCGGCTGCCAGCCGCCGAAGTTGAACGGCACCACACACGCGATGCGGTTGTCGAGCGCCGCCGTCACGCCGACCGGGTCGCCGCCGCCTGCCACCGAACCCATCATGATGATGCGGTCCTTGTCGATGTTCTTTTGCTTGAGCAGTACGTCGACGCCGCGCATCAAGTCCCACGCCATCCAGCCCATCAGCGACTCGCCCGCGGCGGAGAGCTGCAAGTTCGAGTTGTACCGGAAGTAGTAATCCTGGCGGCCGGCGCGGAACGGCTTGTCGTAGTCCTTGTCGGTGTTGAAGTCGTGTTGGCGGCGCTCGCCGTAACCGAGCTGATCGGGCACCAGTACCGCAGTGCCGGCCCGTGCCCAGGTCATGCCCATGTCCTGAAGTTCGCCGCCGGTTTTACCGCCGTGGTGCGCGTGCGCGATGATGATTCCCGGCATCTTCGTGGGCGGCTTCGCGGGCAAGTAGAGATTCGCGTCCACCCACAGCCCCGGTCGCGACTCAAACACGACGTTGTGAATCACGAAGCCATCGCCCTCGATCTCGCGTGTCACCTTCACCTTCATATCCTTCGGCGCGTCGGGGAACGTGCCGAGCGACGCGCGAAGCGCTTTGATGCGCACGTCGCGGTACTTCTCCCAGTCCGCTTTCGTGGTAACGGCTGCGAACGCTTTCGACTCGCGCTCGTTCGCCTCTTGCATCCGCTTACGCGCATCCGCCGACATCATCTTGGGGAGGTCTTTGGCGCGGGGGTCGTCTTTGGGGAAGACGGTCGGGTCCACATCCTTGAAGTCAGCCGCGACACACGCGACCGACGCAAGCGAGAGGAGAACTGCGGGGAGAGATCGCATGGGAACCTCGTGGTTTGTCGCCTCGGAACACAGGGCGGAAGCCCTGTGTCCCGAGGTCATTTGGCGTCGATGGTGAGCGTGAATTTGTCTGCGGCGTTGGCTTTCTTGTACGCGGCGCGCACGTCCTTGTAGGCTTCTTCGGCGGCTTCCTTCGTGAGAGCCTTGCCCGCCGCATCAACCGGGTTGCGGATCGTAAGGGGGCGCGGCGCGATGCTCGCGGCGAGGTCCGGTAGGTCGTACACCTTCAGCACGCCGGGCACTGCGTTCGTCAACTGATTGTGGCTGATCGGCGTGCGGACCACGTTGTCCCACGACACGAGACCGGCGTCGATAGTGACCGCCTTGACGCGGAAGTTCAGCGCCGCGGCGTGCAACGCAACCGGCCCGGCGGCACCCAGGCCGAGGAGTTCGACGCCCTGTTCCTTTGGGGTGGTGTTGATGACGCCGAGCAAATCGGCAGTCCGTTGACCGAGCAGCGGCCGGTTCAAGTGCAGCGCCAGGAACGACTCCTTGTACTCAACGCCGAACGTCGGCCCCTTGTCGTCTTTGGCGACCGCCGGAGCAGTCTCCCCGTACCCGCGCAGATCAACGGTCATCACGCGCCGGCCGCTGGCCGCGAGTTTGCCGGCCGATTCCGCGACCACTGCGCCCCCCAAGTCGTAGACGTAGACGACGATCGGGCCGGCCGGCACTTCGCCCTTCGGCTCGAACACCAGCGCCGGAACCGGCACGCCCGAACCGACCTGGAAGACGCGCTTGTTGATGACGAACCGGTCCTTCTCGACCGCGCCGGCCTCGGTCGTCTTGAAGACCGGCACCGCGTCCGGCAACACTAGCTTCTGGACCGCGTCAAGGAACTCGTCGGGCGGCAGCGGCTTCGCGGCGCGCTTCTTCGCGAACTCGGTCGCGGCCATCGCGTTCATGTCGAACACCGACTTGCCGCGAAGGTCGTCGAGCACCTGCCCAGTGCGCGTACATCGCAGGTCCGCGTCCTTCTCGATGGTGAATGCGCCTTCTTCAATCACCTTGTCTTCGCCCTTGAGCCAGCGCGACATGAACCGCGCCATCGCTTCGCGGTGCGACTTGGGGTAGCCGTGGCTCGCGTCCGCTTCGATGATGTCGAGCTTCTCGGGCACGCCGAGCAGCGTGTAAACGCGCTTCGCTTCGCGGAAGGTCGTCCACGTTCCACTGATGTCGAAGAAGTCGCGCGTCGAAGCGAGGATGAGCGTCGGCTTCGGGGCGTGGAGAAAGACGTAATCCGCGTGATCGAGGCCGATCGCGACCTGCCCGGTGACGTTCTGCTCCGCGTCCTGCGGCCCGATCGTCGCGAAGAGGCGTTCGAGCGACGTCAGGTAGCACGACGGTGCCGCCGCGACGATGCGGTCGTCGAGCGCCATCAGGTACGACGTGAGCGTGCCGCCGCCGGAGCAGCCGGTGCAGCCGAGTTTCTTCGCGTCAATCTTGGGGTGCGACGCGAGGTAGTCGAGCGAGCGAATCCCGTCCCAGATGCGGTAACTCGCGGTGCTCTGGCCCACGAGGATCGCGCCGATGCCGCACATCGTGTGTTCGCTCGTTGTCCCCTTGATCGCGGGGTTGCCGAGCTTATCGAGTAACTGCATGCGCTCGCCCTGCCCGATTGGGTCGTACACGAGCGCCGCGATGCCGTTCTTCGCGAGCAGCACCGCACCGCGCTGCATGTACTCCGCGGCCTTGCCGTTTGAGCTGTGGCCAAGGGGCATCAACACGCCGGGGAACGGTCCCTTGCCGTCGGGCAGGTAGAGGTTCGCGGTGACGTGGTGTTCCGGGCGGCTCTCGTAAATCACCTTCTCGACGGTGTAGCCCTCACGCTTCAGCGTGCCGACGGTCTTCGCGTTCAGTGGGGTCTTCTCCGGGAACCCGCCGAGCGCCTCAACGAACTTCGCCCGCAGCGCCGTCTGCCGTGCCGCGACACCCACGGGTGTCTTCAGTATCTCAACTTCGGCTTTGCGCGCGACGAAGTGCTTGTCGCAATCGGCGAGTAGCGCCGCGTGCAGCAGCTTTCGCGGCGACGTCTCGCCCTTGGTGGTTTTGAGAACGACGAGGTCGTCCGCGGCGAGTATCGCACCGGAGAGGAACACGACCGCGAGAATCGCGAGAGGTCGCATGAGGAATACCAGAAGAGAAGAGAGAAGAGGATTTCACCACAAAGGCACAAAGAACACAAAGAAGACCGAAGAGAATGCAGTTCTTCAAAACGGAACTTCTCTTGCTCTTCTCTTCTTCGTGTCCTTTGTGTCTTTGTGGTGAAATCCTCTTTCGTTTAGCCAGGGAACGTCCACACCTGCACGGCACCGACCATGTCGCCGGCCGCGATCCACTTGCCGTCCGCGGACCATGCGACCGCGCAGATCCAGTCCTTGAACTGGCCGCCGCGACCCTTGCCGACTTCCGAGACGAGTTTGCCCGTGGTCGTGTCCCACACACGAACCGTCGTGTCGCGCCCGCTTGAAGCGAGGTGCTTGCTGTCTGGGTGCCACGCGAGATCGGTACCACCGTCGAGGTGCCCCGGGCCGCACTCTCTCACGATCTTGCCGCTAGACGGGTCGAGGATGATGGGCTTACCGCTCAACCCGCCGGACTCGCCGCCGCGAAGAATCGCGAGTGACTTGCCGTCGGGCGAGTAGGTCGCGGAAGACATGTGGTTGCCTTTGAATTCCTTCTCCGCGGAGAGGTCTTTGCTCACGGTGCCGGTGGTCGCGTCCCAGAGTTTCACCGCCGCGTGCCGACCGCTGTCGAACACGAGCGTGAGACGCTCCGTGATGCACGCCTGCTTCTGATCGGGCGACAGCGTGACCGCGTAAGCCCAGCCCTTCGCGAGTTGCCACCGCTTCTTCACAGTCGCGGCGGTCGCGTCCCAGATAAGGATGTGCCCGGCGTCGTCGCCGGTGATGAGCGTCTTGCCATCGCGCGAAAGCTCCATCCCGAGAATCCACTCCTGGTGTTCGGTGAGCGTCTTCGACGCCTTCAGGACGCACACCTTCGCCTCGTTCGGCGGCGGCACCTTCGCGCCGTTCGACTTGCGTCGCGTCGTGTCCTCGATGGTGCGCGCGTTGAGTAAGATCGGCTCAGTCGCGTCGGGGAACTTGGCCGGGATATCCCAGTAGCAGACCTTGTGGTCGTAGCTCGACGAGATGAGCGTTTTGCCGTCGGGCGTGGACGCGAGTCGCGAAATCACGTTGGTGTGGCCGTCGAGGCGCGCAACCGGCTTGGGCGCGTCGCCACCGGGCTTGTCGGGGAGTTCCCACACGAGAATCTGCCCGAGGTTATTGCCAGCCGCGACGCGGCGCGACGAACCGAGGAACGTGACCGCGGTCACCCAGTCGGCGTCCCACGGGAGGTTCCAGGCTTGCGAAGGTTTCGTGAGGTCGGGCATGGGATACTCTCAATTGCCGCTCGCGGCTTCGCGAGCGTGTGTTCCCCGCGAAGCCGCAAGCGGCTTACACGAGCAGCGCGTCCACCGGCTTCGCCCCCTCTGGGGTCAGCCAGATTGGGCGCACGCCGTGATGGTGCTTCGCGCGGTGGTTGATGCCGAGCGCCTTGTAGATCGTGGCGAACAGGTCTCCTTCGGTCACGAGGTTGTCCTTCACCGTCTTGCCATCGGCGTCACTTGCGCCGTACACCTGACCGCCCTTGATGCCACCGCCCGCGAGGACCACGGTCCACGCACTGATAAAGTGGTCGCGCCCGGCGCGGTTGTTGATGCCCGGCGTGCGGCCCACTTCTCCCATCCAGATGACTAGCGTGTCTTGGAGTTGCCCGCTGTCGGCGAGGTCGGCGAGCAGCGAACTCCACGCCGGGTCGAGTCCCAGCATGTTCCCCTTGTGAACGACGAAGTTGTCGCCGTGGCTGTCGTAGTTCTCCTGACCCACTTCCACGAACGGGATACCGGCTTCCACGAGCTTCTTCGCCATGAAACAACCGCGACCGATCTCCGTATCGCCGTAGCGGTCCTTCGCCTTCGCCCAGTCTTTCGACGTATCGAAGACGCCCTTCGCGCGGAGCAGGCGCCAGGCGCGTTCCTTCGCGGTGCGGTGGCTCTCGAACGGTTCGGCTTTGTGTTCGGCCGCGAACTCATCCTCCACCAAGCGGAACAGGTCGGCGCGTTTCTTCTCGTCCTCGTCCTTGAGGTACGACGTGGTGAAGTATGGCATGCGGCCCGTGCGGTCGATGCCGAACGGCTCGTACTTCGGACCGAGGTAACCCGCGCCGCCGTTCCCGGTCGAGCCCATGCGCACGAACGACGGCAGATCGCTATCGGGGTTGCCGTTGAATTTTGCGATCACCGCGCCGATTTCCGGGTGCGGGGTGCGCTCGGCCATCTTGTAGCAGGTGTGCATGTGGTAGATGCCGTCCGGGTGGTCCGGCGACTGCGTCTTCAAACTGCGGATCACCGCGAGCTTGTCCGCGTGCGCCCCGACCTTCGGCAAGTACTCGCACACCTGAAGTCCGTTCACCTTCGTCTGAATTGGCCGGAACGGGCCGCCCGTCGTGCGCCCCGGTTTCATGTCGAACGTGTCGATCTGGCTGGCGCCGCCGTTGGCCCACAGCAGGATGCAACGCTTCTTGTTCTTGGTCACGGTCTCCGCGGCGGATCGTGCGTGCGCGAGTCCGCCCCAGTTGGGCAGGATCAGCCCGCCGCCGGTAACGGCCGCGCCCTTGAGGAACGCCCGCCGGGAAAGGTGCGAAAGTGCGTGCGACATTTGAACCTCGTGGCGAGCGGGGCGTAAGCCCCCTGATTGTTTCGCGTACGTATCGAGTCGTTGAGCAATCAGGGGCTTACGCCCCCGCTCGCCCTGTTTAGTGATTGAACCTAAACTCGCTGCTGTTGAGCAGCACCCAGATGGCGTCTTCGACGGCGGCGTCTGGCTTCGGCTCGCGCTTGATGAAGCTCACGAACGCTTCCAGTTCCTTCGGCTTCGGCGGGCGGTTTAGCACACTCAGGTACATCAACTCGACTCGCTTCTCCCACGGCTCCGTGGACGTGAGAACCTTGTCCGCGAGATTGCCCTTCTTGCGCCGGAAGAGGGCGCGAACCTGGTCCGAGTTGTTCAAGAACAGGTGCTCGCTCAGACTACCCTGGAACTCGCCCAGACCGTTGGTCGGCTCGCCGAACGCGCGGAGGAAATAGTCCCAGTTCGCGTTCGGGTCTTTCGGGTTGATTTCAAAGTTGTTCGCGGTGCGCATCGCGGCGACGAGTTCTTCCGCCGTCAGAGGCCGCACGCGGGCGCGTTCAAACCACATCGGCAGCGAGGCCTTCGACGCGCTAACACCACTCAGTTGGTATGCGTCGCTGTTCGCGATCTCGCGAATCACCCACTTCAGGTCGTATTTGTTTGCAACGAAGCCGGTCGCGAGCGCTTTGAGCAACATTGGGTGCGACGGCGTGTTCTCCTTGTGGAAATCGTCGATCGGGTGAACGATCCCGCGACCCATGAACTGCGCCCAGAGCCGATTAACGGTCGCGTTCGCGAAGTACAGATTGTCGGCAGCGACCACCCACTCCGCGATTTTCTCCTTGCGCGAGAACGTCGGTTTCGGCATCTTCTCGCTGCCCTTCGGGAGCGGCGGTTCCTTGTAATCTTTGGGGGTCGGCGGTTCGTTCAGCACGTTGCCGCCGAGGAACTTCGGCTTGATTGGCTCGCCTTTCTTGCCGGGCGCCGCGTCCTTCGCGTTGCCGCTGAAGAGCACCTCGCCCGAGTTCTTCTCGCCGATCGTGAACGTGCGGTTGTTGGGGGTGCCGCCCGCGTCTTGCACCACGAGTCGCACGAAGAACCCGGACACGCCATAGAAGTCCTTCTGCGTCCACACATCGAACGGATGGTCGTGGCACTTCGCGCATTGGAGTTGCGTGCCCAGGAAGATGCGAGACACGGCGATCGCGGCCTCGTCCGGCGCATTGCGGAACTGCACCATGAACATCTCGCTGCCGGGTTGCTCCGCGAGCAGCAGGTTCTTCACCAACTTGTCGTGTGTGACGCCGTCGGTGAACTGCTTCGCGAGCCACGTCTTGAACGCCGGGCGGGTGCGTGTGTCCGAAATGTTACCGGGGTGCCGGCCGAAGAGTGCGAGATCCCAGACGTTTGCCTGTGCGCCCGCGAACCGCGGGTCGGCGAGCAGCGTGTCGATCAACTTCTCGCGTTTTTTCGCGTCGGTGTCCGCGAGGAACTTCGTCGTCTCGTCGTAGGTGGGACCGGTGCCAACGAGATCGATGTAAACGCGTCGCAGGAACTCACTGTCCGTGGACTTCGGCGCGGCCGCGATCTTCTGTTCTTTCCACGCGGTGCTGAGTTCGCGGTCGATGAAGGCGCGGAGCGGTTCGTCGGCTTTGGCGAGCGGGGGGCGGAAGACCCCAGTTGTGATGAGAATCAGAGTGGCGAGCAGCCAGTGTAAGCGAAGCATTCGCGGGAACCCCATGTCGGGGAACGGCCGTTGTTTGGAACGGTTGGCCGGGTAGGTAGGGTGAAGGATACACGGGCGGCGGAGCGATTGCCAACCAGAAATTGGCCCGCCAGGACTACGCAGAGACTGAAGCCGAGTCGTTGAGGAAGTCTGGAGCGAGGTCTGGTCGTGCGACCCTGGCTACACGCAATCGCCCCCCTCCCGAGAGCTGAACACGTTTACGGGGGCGGGGGCATCCACGGGTTGCCGGCCAGTTCGCGCTTCCAGAGTTCCTTCTTGTCCCGCGTCACTGTGAAGGTCACCTTCGTGACCATCGCGGTGCCAGGCTTAAAGCCGGGAAGTTCCTCGGTCATCTGGAACTCGTAAGCCCCGACCTTGTTGCCGAAACCGCCGGCCGGACCGACCTTGAAGTCATCGTCCTTCGGCTTGTCCTTCGTCGGTACCACCTTCCCGGTTCGCAGGTCCACAGTCACGGTGCCGCTTTCGTTCTTGCGTGCAGCGGCTTCGATCTCCGGTGTCGGGCGTGCGCCGCCCGCATAGAACGCCCCCGCTTGCCACGCCACGACTGCTGTCCCCGCGTCCGCCTTCGCCGCTGTGCGGAACGTGCGACCGTGCGTTTTCGCAGTTGTCGCCCAGTCCGGCAGCACGATCGGATCGGACGTGCCCGCCGTCTTGCCGATCGGCGTGCTCACCGCCACGATGCGGAACGTGTTCGACTTCTTTGAATCAGCAACCCACGCGAGTACACCGCCGTCGTACGTGCCGGCCAGTTTGTTCGCGTCCTTGTTCGTCCACACCGCCTTGCCGGTCGCGAGATCGACGGCCTCGATGCCGCCCTCCTTCGCCGGGAGGAAAACGAACTTCTGGTCCGCCGAAACGACCCCGATGCCGAGGATCGGCGTCGGTTTGGGGTCGGCGGCACACAGTGGTGTGGCGAGGAACGCCGTGGCCGTCAGTGCGAGCAACCGGGTCATGGGTGAATCTCCACGGGTGACGTGACGCGGACAGTTTACCCGCGTACGTATTCGGAGGACAGACCTCCTGAGCCGGACTACAACTGCGCCTGACCCCGTTCCAGTTCACACAGGTGCCTCATGGCCGACGTGGAAGTGCCCGACCCGAAGGAAGCCGAAGAGAAGGGGAGTGACCCGTTCACGCGGCAGATCGCGTTGTGCGTGGCCGTGTACGCGGTCGCGCTGGCGGTCACCGCGCTGGGCGGCAGCAACGCCGGCAAGGACATGGTGATGGCCCAACAGAAGGCCAGTAACCAGTGGGCGTACTACCAGGCGAAGGTGGTGCGAGAGAACATGTACGTCCTCGCGGCCGAGAACCTGGAACTGGAAATCGAAGAAGCTGGCGACAAGTCGAAAACGAAGGAGTTGCGCGAGAAGAAGCTGGCGAACTACCGCAAGAAGGCGGAGGGCTACAAGCAGGAGAAAGAAGAGATCATGGCGGAGGCGAGGAAGCTCGAAGACGAGCGCGATGTGGCCACCCGCCGCGACCCGTACTTCGATTACGCCGAGATACTGCTTCAGATCGCGATTGTGTTCGCGTCGGTCGCGATGCTCTCCGGCAAGCGGTGGGCGTTCTCCACGAGTCTCGTCCTCGCGGGTCTGGGCCTCCTCCTGTGCGTGAACGGCTACGGCCTGTTCCTGAAGGTGCCGGGCCTGGAATGAGTCGAAGAGCAGGATTAACCACAAAGGCACAAAGGACACAAAGAAAGCAGAAGAGAGGAGAAGAGCTTTGCGAACTGCTCTCTCTGATCTTCCTCTTCTTTGTGTCCTTTGTGCCTTCGTGGTTAATCCTGCTCTTCGCTTTCTCCTACTTGGCCGCGAACAGCGCGGCGACGAAGTCCCAGTTCACGACGCTGAACCACGCCTCGACATACTTGGCGCGCAGGTTCTGGTACTTCAGGTAGTACGCGTGGTCCCACACGTCGCAGCCGAGCAGCGGCGTGTGACCTTCCATCACCGGGTTGTCCTGGTTCGCAGTCTTCACGATCGCCAGCGGCTTCTCCTTGCCCTTCACCAGCCACGCCCACCCGCTGCCGAACTGCGTGATTGCGGCCGTCAAGAACTCCTTCTTGAAACCATCGACGGTGCCGAAACTCGCGTCGATGGCTTTCAGCAGATCGCCCTTCAACGGGGTGCCACCCTTCGTCATCATCTGCCAGAACCACGTGTGGTTCAGGTGCCCACCGCCGTTGTTGCGCACCGGCGTCTGCAGTTCCATCGGGAGTTTCTTGTAGTCTCGTACCAGTTCCGCTATCGGCTTGCCCAACAAGTCCGGGGTCTTCGCGAGCAGCGTGTTCAGGTTGGTCACGTACGTCTGGTGGTGCTTGCCGTGGTGAATCTCCATCGTCTTCGCGTCGATGGCCGGTTCGAGCGCGTCGAACGCGTACGGCAGCTTGGGCAGTTCAAAGCCTTTGGGACCGTCGGCGCGGCCAAAGGAGGGGAGGGCCAGCGCCGCGGCGCCGGCAGTAGCGGAACGAAGCAGTTCGCGACGGGATAGCATGGGGGACAAGCTCCTGCGGAGGGTGTGGGGATGCGTTGTGGGACGCAGAAGCATGGTAGTGACGAGTGAAGACTCACGCCACCGGGTCGTTGAGAAGTGGTTGCCAGTAGTTTGGGACCGGCGCCTCGACGGTCAGTTCGAGCCTCGTGAACGGGTGCGTGATTGTCAGCCGTCGCGCGTGAAGCGCGACGACCTGATCGCGTGGTAGTTCCGCGACTGGGCCAAACGCGTGTGTGCTGCCGTAGAGCGTGTCGCCGAGTACCGGGTGCCCGCGCCACGCGGTTTGCACGCGAAGTTGGTGCATGCGACCGGTGAGGGGGCTGAGTTCGATCTGCGTGAGCGAAGGGAGAATCTTCAGCACGCGATATTCGAGAGTCGCGAGTTTCGCGCCAGGTTCGCCCTCGGTCGCGCGTTCGGCGCGGGCCTCATCCGCGACCTTGCGAACCCAGTCGCCCCACTCGCCTGCATCCGGCGATATCACACCTTCGACCAGCGCCCAGTACACCTTGCGGACCTTGTGTTCCGCGAACTGCAAGTGAACTCGCTGGGCCGCCTTGGTGTTGCGCGCGAAGCACACAACCCCGCTCACGGGCCGGTCGAGCCGGTGCGGGACGCCGAGATACACGCCGCCCGGCTTCGCGTACTTCTCCTTGATATAGGCTTTCACCAGTGCTTCGAGGTTCGGAACGCCCGGCGGCGCCTGCGTGAGCAGTGGTGCCGGCTTGTTCACGATGATGAGGTGGTGATCTTCGTAGAGAATGTGGGCGGGCGCGAGGGCAAGTGCATTGGTATCGCTCATGGTTCGTGTGACTGAAGGCTGAAGGTGAGCGGGGGCGTAAGCCCCTGTGAAAGCCAACACACTTCGAGCGCGTCGGCGGGATCAGTGGGATAGTTGTAACCGAGGGCACCGTGCGTGGGAACTGCTGTCTGTTCTCTCCTCCCCTCACATTTGGCTCTCTGTTCGCTATCGACTCTCGCAATTCTTGCACCTCCTCGCTTTCACCCGCGGCAGCACCCTGTTAGCATCCGTAATCGTGCAACCGGCTCTCCAATTTCACCCCAACCGATTTTCTTTCAGGTCCGAGAGGCTGTTCCCATGCGTTCCGTTCTGGCCCTCATTTTGGGAGGCGGTCGCGGTACGCGGCTGTTCCCACTCACGAAAGCGCGCGCCAAACCCGCAGTCCCAGTCGCCGGCAAATACCGACTCATCGACATTCCCATCTCCAATTGCATCAACAGCGAACTGCACAACATCTATGTTCTCACGCAGTTCCTCAGCGTCAGTTTGCACCGGCACATCGCGAACACGTACAAGTTCGACATGTTCAGCAAGGGATTCGTGGAAGTGCTGGCCGCGCAGCAGACGAACGAGTCAGCCGACTGGTACCAAGGAACGGCCGACGCGGTGCGGCAGAACATGTCGTACATCGAGCGAGAGAACCCCGACGAAGTACTCATCCTGTCCGGTGACCAGCTCTACCGCATGGACTTCCGCCACCTGTTCGAGACGCACCGCGCGACCCGCGCGGACATCACGCTCGCGGCCATCCCGGTGCCGGAAAGGGACACCACCGGGTTTGGTCTGCTGAGCATGGACTCGCAGAGCCGCATCACGGGCTTTGTGGAGAAACCCAAGACCCCCGAAGAGCGGCAGCCGTACTACACCTCCGCCGATTGGATTGAGCGCCGCGGGATTGCATGCAACGGGCGGCACTACCTCGCGAACATGGGCATCTACCTGTTCAAGACCGACGTGCTACTGGAAGTGCTGACTGCGAAACCGCTCGCGACGGACTTCGGCAAAGAGGTGTTCCCGCGAAACTACAAGACCAAGAACATCTGCGCCCACCTGTTCGACGGGTACTGGGAAGACCTGGGTACCATCAAGAGCTACCACGATGCGAGCCTGGCGCTGGCCGGGCCGAACCCGCCGTTCGACTTCTTCGCGCCCGACGGCGTGATCTACACCCGCATGCGAAACTTGCCTGCCAGTCGCATTAACGGGGCCGCGCTCGAGCAGAGCGTGGTGGCCGACGGGTGCGTGATCGGCGCGGACTCGCGCATCGAGCGGAGCCTGATCGGGGTCCGCAGTCGCATCGGAGTGAGTTGCACCATCCGCGACACGATCATCATTGGCTCGGACAAGTTCGAGACCGACTCGCAGCGCGCCGCGAATCGTAAGGTTGGGCGCCCGGACCTGAACATTGGTGACGGGACCGTGGTCGAACGTGCCATTCTCGACAAGGACTGCCGCATCGGACGCGGTGTGCGGCTGACCAATCTGAACAACACGATGGAGGCAGACGGGCCGAACGGCTCGTACCACATCCGCGACGGCATCATCTGCGTGCCGCGTGGCGCTGTCATCCCCGACGGAGCGGTGGTGTAAGCCGCAGTTGCGAGTTGCGAGTTACGAGTGCCTCTGGTCTCTGTCTTAACTCGCAACTCGCAACTCGTTACTCGTTATGCGAGTTGGTGACCACGACGATTTCGCAGTTCCGGTAGAAGTCGTAGTGCCTCGCGACGACCCGCGTCGGCACCGCGACCTTCGCCTCCACGAACTGCTCCCACGTCCTCGCGGGGACGAACAGGTAGCCGGGCGTGGGCACCGAGAAGAACTCAGTTGCCTGCTCCACGGACTTCAGTTCTGTCACCTCGCGGCGAGCGTAGAACACCACGCTTGGCTGGAACCAGTCGAACTGCGCGAGCCGTAGGTCGCGCGTGGGGTCGTCCACGCCGCTGACGCGTACAAGTTCCTTCGGTGCCTTGTAGGCGTTCACCTTCAGCGCCGGGAACGCGGCCACCAACCCGGTGAACGCGACCGCGCCGATCGCCATCGCTCGCACGAACCGCGGTCGGTCGTTCGCCCGCAGCGCCCGTACCATTACGATCGCCGCCGCGAGCGGCACCAGGCCGATCACGGCCCACGGCGCGATGCCGGGGAACACCCGCGAACCGGTCGGAAGTACCTTCACCGCGTCGCCCACGACGAGCAACCCGCCGCCGACCGCGACCGCCGTGAACACCAGCGCCGCGACCCCCGCGGGCATCAGCCATCGCGGGGGAACGAGTTCGCTGCCGCGCCACCGCGTCAGGAACCGCGCGGTGAGGACCGCGAGTGCCGGGTAGACCGGCAGCATGTAGTTCGGAAGCTTGGTCGCCGCCACCGAGAAGAACACGAGGTACGCGGCGAACCAACAGATCAGGAATCGGAACGCGCGGGGGGCGCGAGAAAGACTACCTCTCCCCCCAACCCCCTCCCCTAAGAAGGGAGGGGGAGACAGAGAAGAAGCTAGTGCTTCTTCCGTTCTTTCTCCCCCTCCCTTTTTAGGGGAGGGGGTTGGGGGGAGAGGTTCTTCTCTTCTCGCGCCCATGACCCCATACCAAATCGCGCCGAGCAGGAACGCGCTCCATGGGGCGAACAGTACCAGCAGCGCCGCCGCGTGGTAGAAGAACGGTCCGCGGTGGTTCTCCATCGGCGTCGCAAACCGCTGGAGATTTTCGCGCCCGAAGAACGCGCTCGCCCACGCGCCCCGCGTCTCGGCTGTCACCAGCCCGTACCACGGGCCAGTGACCAGCAGGAACACGATCGCCGCCCACAGTATCTTGCGGTCGAGCAACCGGCCGAGTTCGCGGTTCCACGCAAAGTACAACAGGATCACCAACCCCGGCAGCGCAACCCCTACCGGACCCTTCGTGAGTACCGCCAGGCCGCACGCCGCCGCGGTCGCGATCCACCACTTGCGCGAATCATTCTCGTGCCGCGTCCAGAACAGGTAGTACGTGAGGACCGTGAACAGCAACAGAGTCGCGTCGGGTGTGGCGGCGTGCGCGAGAACGCACACCTCCAGCGCCGAGACCAGCACCACGCCCGCAAGCAACCCGGTGGACCGGTCGAACATGCGTCGCGCCAACTCGTACACGAGTAGCACGGTGAACCAGACCGCGAGTACCGACGGGAGCCGCGCGGACCACTCACTCACCCCGAACACGGAATAACTGGCACGCTGAATCCAGTACAGCATCACCGGCTTGGCGGTGCGCAACTGGTAGTTGAACGTCGGGATCACCCACGTGTCGTTCTCGCGCATCTCTCGCGCGGCCTCGGCGTTCACGCCCTCGTCCACGTCCCACAGGCTCGAAGCGCCAAGGTTCGGCAGAGTGAGTGCGGCGCACACGGCCACGAGGATGGCGTAATCTCGGTATCGCTCGGACATTCGCGTCTTCCTCCGGGTTCGGGATGGTAACCGGGCACGAAGGATCGCGGAAGCTGAATTGGTGGCGCAGGTCTGGTGTCCAGATCCGGGCCACAAAAGAACGAACGCCGCCGGGAAACCGGCGGCGTCCAAGTGCATCCGAAAAGCCTCAGTTCTTCTTGGGCTCGAACCCTGTCGGTTCGCCCATCCCGGTCGTCGGGCTCTTACGGCCCTCGACCAGTTTGAGCCACTCGGACCACTTCGAGGCGACATCCTTGCGGTTCTCGTCGATATCGTCCGACTTGCTGCTCCGGACCACGAGTTTCCCGTCCGGGCGAACGATGAGCAACTCGGTCGCGACTTCCTCCTCGAACTGCCGGGTCTTTTGGACCACGTTCCCCTTGTCGTCGAACCCCACGTTGAACTTACTCTTCACCTTGCCGCCCTCGAAATCCACGAGGATCGACTTGGTAGAGAAGTCCACGAGCCACCCCTTCGGCTGCGGCAGATCCTTCGTGGCCTTCGGGCCACCCACGATCTTGTCGGCCACTTCGCGGAGCAGGTACTGTTGCGTCTCGGACGACCACAGCGGGAGTTTGACGTACTGCTTGCGGCCGATGTACTCGGCGCGCCCAACGGGGATCTCGGTGACCACCCACGACCCGACCGGTTCACGCTTGGTGCCAGCGTCGGTCCGCACCTGCTCCATCCAGGTCGCCATCTGCACCACCGCCTGGTTATCCTTGATCTGGAGACGGTTCAGCAACTCCTTCTGGTCCGCGGCGGCGTAGTCTTTTGCGGTCTGCTCGCGATAGGCCTTCGTGTCGTATGCGTACAGGAACGATTCGGCCGGCACAGTGATCGACACGTCGAGTTGCAGCCACTTGCTGTAGAGCATCTTGTACGTTTCTTTGGCGAACTCCGGGTTGGCGACCAACTTGTCCTGCAGGTAATTCGGGTTCGCCATCCGGAGCCGGACGCGGTACTCGTAGGTGCGACCGGGCTTCACGTCGCAGTCCAGGAACCGGAGGAGGAAGTTCTCGACCTCGGTTGGAGGCGCGCCAGATCCCGCGTAGGGGTTGATGCCGTCGGGCGGTTTCGGGGTGCCGCCGCCGATGCCGACCATCGGGGGGCCACCCATTGGCATTGGAATGACAGGCGGCATCCCCGGGCCGCCCGGCCCAGGCGGCCTCTGGCCGCCCAGGTCGCCGCCGACGCCTACCCCACCGGAGTTGTCCGTCTTTGGCTTGTAGAGGTCCGACCGCGGCTTCGTGCCGGCGAGTTGGATGGCGAGTTCCGATGCCGAAACCTTTGGCTTGTTGGCGTCCTCGAGCTTCTTGATGTTGTCGAGGATCGTCTTCAACCGGATCTCCGGGTACTTGATGTTGAGGTCTTTCGCTAACAGCGGGAGTGGCATCGAGAGCATCAACTCTGGCTTCAGGAAGTACGGGAGGAACCCCTCGTCGAAGTGGTCGCCGACCTTGCGCGTGTCGATCTTTTCGATGTATCGTTCCTCGAACCTGTAGTTGCCAGCGGTGCTTTTCGGATCCTTCGGCTGGTCGGCCCAATCCACATCGAAGATTTTCTCACCGTTGGGCAGGATGCGGAACTCGCGACGCTGGATCTCGAACCCGTCGTACCACGGACCCCACCACTTGGCTTCGGCGTCGGTCGTGAGGCGCAGCGCCCGCTTGATCTCCTCAAGTTGCTTCTTGTACGGCACGACCGCGTGAATGGTGACCAGCCGGACCGGGATGACGGTCAGCGCCGGCACGTTGCCAGCATTCACGGCCTGGTCGATCTCCTTGAGCGGGACGTACATGATGACCTTGTCATCGCGCTGGATATTGGCGTCGAACTGGCCACCACCAATGCCGCCGATCCCGCCCGGTCCGGCTGGCCCTGCCGCCGCACCACCGGGCGGCATCATGTCCTGCGGGTTCTTTGGCGGCTGCTGGCTCTTGGGTTTCCTCCCTTTACCGCCCGATGCCTTGATCGCGTCGGCGGCCTCCTTCAACTTGGCGGCGTCGAGTTTGCTCTTGGTCTTCGTGGTGAGAACCGCAATCAGCGGTTCGCCGTTGTTGTCGTAGATGATGTCGTAGCCGGGCATCGCGGACCGGGTGAGGTCCACCTGATAGTCACCGATAACGTACACGATGGGGTTCTCGCGCTTCGTGTTCGGCGTACCGGTCGGGTCGAACGGCGGGTTGTTGGTCGCGAAGTCGCTGGTCTTCGCCTGCTTGTTGACCGGTGGGAATTTGAGAAACGGCGGCAACTCGACCTGCGCCAGATCCGCGTCGCTCGCCTTGCCTTCGGCTATGGTCCGCTTGACCTGATCGGACTTGTTCGCGAGTTCCTTCGCGATGTCGTTGGGATCCTTGGCGCTGGTCCACTTGGACGCGCCCCAACCGAGGAGCACAACCAGGCACAGCCCGGCCGCGCCCATCGCCAGGAGTTCACCGCGCCGGAGCAGGAAGTCCTTCGCGTTGAATTTGATCTTTACCTTGGCCATGATTTATCCCTCTTCGAGCGTTTAATCAGGTGGCGCCCGCCACTACCGGCTAACGGTTTGCGGCACACGGCGTTGGCGTTGGTTTCTCGGAGTTCGTTGCAGTTCAAGGTAGGTCACGCGCTCCGCGAGTGACACCTTCACATGGGCGGAGCGTCGCAAGCACCCAATCGCGCAACTCGCGGAGCGAGTTGCCTACCTTGTGTTTCACACCCGAAAGCGGCGGCGCTGTTTCGGGGGCATCGGCGTAACCGGTGGCGTAACCGGTGGCGTAACTGGCGGCGTAACCGGCGCGTCGGGCGCCTTCGCCACATCGTACTTCTCGTAGAGCGAGACGATGCCGTACACGCTCAGTTCGACAAGCCCGGAAGTGATCTGCGAATCGGACACAGCCGCCGGACTAC
The DNA here is from genome assembly GCA_005772955.1 of Planctomycetia bacterium. Taxonomy (GTDB): domain Bacteria; phylum Planctomycetota; class Planctomycetia; order Gemmatales; family Gemmataceae; genus Gemmata. The sequence continues at coordinate 4,600 of SXID01000257.1, read as the reverse complement.
CGGTGCCGGGGGAGCCTGTACCCGGTCCCATCGGCGACGGCCCGATCGGCGGTCCGATCGGTGACGGCCCGATCGGACCGCGACCACCCGGCGGGCGGCGCTCGTCCGGGTCTGCCGAGCCACCGAAGCCGATCACCATGCCCCCGCCCCTGCCAAGGCTGATGCCGTCGCCGGGTACGCCTGCCGAGCCGGTCCCGAGACCGCCTAGTGCGCCGCGGAACCTGGTCCAGGTGACCTGGGTGATCTGGAACCGCAGGGGCGAGTTCGAGAGCGAGAGCAGCACGTCCTGCATGTACGCCTGATCGACGACGACCACGAGGCCGACGGGCATCCGGCGGACCTGTGGGGTTACCGCGAGATACCGCTTCTTGTTTCCGTCGATTATCGTCAGAAGATCGCCACCACCGGAGGCCAACGGGGTGCCGGGCGTTCCTGGCCCGCCGGGGGGAGGGAACATCGGGGTAGGAATCACAGACGGCCCACCCATTCCACCGTCCACGCCGTCGGGCGCGGTGGGATCCTTCACGAACGAATCCGTGAACAGCCCGCCTTCTGTGGTCGAGAGCGGCGGGCGCATCGTTTGCGCAGCGCTCCGGCCGTCGAGTTTACCCAGGACGAGCGCGTCGATCCGCTTGACCGGCACGGTACGGACGTCGAAAACTTGCTCGACGCGTGCGATCTCCAGTTTGCTCAGGTCGGTGGTGGCCGATGAGAGGACGTGGTCGTCAGTTGGGACGATGTCCAGCACGTTCGCGTCTACTTCGCCCTTGTCTTTGATTGTTTTCTTCGAGCCTCGACCGGGCAGGTACTCGCCACCGATCTTGAACGGGATTGGCTGGGCGCCCTTGTCCGGCGAGAGCCACACGTTGAGCGTCATCACGTTGCCGTTGCCCATGAGTTGAAGCCGGTCGGTGATGTTGGTGAGCGTGCCGCTAAGCCGCTGGCTGGCGCCCTCGGGCACCAGTTCCAGCGCCAGTTCCCAGGTGCGACTGCGGAACAGACGCTTGGTCTTATTCTGCGTCACCGCTTTCGGAGCGGGGTCGTCGATCACCGAGCCGTTCTTTTCGTACTTGACGCGCTCGAAGGTTGCCACGTCGGTGTTCACCAAGCTCAGCCCGTCGAGGAGCGACCGTTGAATCCACATGTCTTCGAGAATCAGCCAGACCTGATCCTTGGTGGTGACGACCTGACCGAAGTCGTTGACGTATCGCAGAACTGTCCGCCAGTCGTTGTTCGCGAACTGTGTCGGGGCCATGCGGTCGGCCATTCCGGTGCCGATCCCGGTGCCGTCCTTCTTGAGCGAGGAGTACTCGTGCTGGTACGTCTCCACACGCTGGAACTCGCTGAAGACCGCCGTCGGGTCGGGGATCGTGTCGCCGAACCTCAGGTTCTTCTGCTCCAGTTCGGCGAACACCCGTGAGATGCCTGGTCGCGAACTCCCCGGCCACGTGTAGAGTTTCTTCTGCCCGCCCCAGTTATTCTCGTGGAGCTTTCCCTGTTGCTTCCCGACCTGGGTAGCGACCCTGTCCAGTTCGTCGAGCAGTGCTCTCGGCTTCGGGTTCGTCTTGGTCGCGATCTCCTTGCTCGCGGTCTCGATCTCCTTCTGCCGCTTGGCGATCTGGCCGCCGACTTTGGAGTTGACCATGAACGCGGCAGTCAGCGTGAACAGCGGGACAAATCCCAGCAGGAGCCAGAAGTGGTACTTCTTGAAGGCACTATTGCTTTTCATGGTTGGGGTCCGGTTCGCGGTGTTCGTGTTCGGCGTCGTAAGGCCGCGGGCAGACTGCGGCGGCAAGTGTGTTTCGGGCGCCCCGTCGGGCGTGGGCAACGCTACGGCGCGGGCGGTGCCGCCGCGGCCGCCGGTGTGGACGGGGTCGGCTCACGCCAGAGAACCATAACGACGAACTCGAACCGCGTCTTGGTGCTGTCATCGGGGCGCTTGGCGCCGGGTTGTAGCGTAGCCGGGCCGCCGCTGTTGCCCAGGCCGGTCCAACTGGGCGCGAGCGACTCGGCCGGCATCCCGCCCGGCATCCCGTCCGGACCAACCGGACTAACCGGACTAACCGGACCAACCGGGGGCCCCACCGGTCCGTCGAGTCTCCCGCCGCCACCACCACCGCCACCGCCGCCGACCAACCCGTCGAGATACGATTTCTTGTCGCCGATGTGGTCGAACAAACCCGACTGCGGGGTGAAGTTCGGCCATACGTTGTAGACGAACGCGTGGCTGACCTTCCCCTTCACCGGGTCTGGCACGCCGACGATGTATCGGCCGACCTTGGTTTCGTCCTTGGCGAACACGTCGGTCCGTTGGAGGTTGCGGAGCAGTGACTGCTCAATAAACCGGCGGCCGCCCTTGTGGTCGGTGTAGCCGCGGATCTCGATGACCCACGCGCCGCCCTCGGTCGCCTTCGGCTTCCACCGGTCGCCCTTGGCCGCGTCCTTTTCGCGTTCGTCGTCCTTCATCCAGTTCGCCATCGTGACGCCGAACCTGACCTGCACCTGCTCGTCGGCAGCCGTCATGAACGCATTGGCATTGGTGACCCACCGGGTGTGAACGGTTTCGATGTTCACGTAGGCGAGCGACTTGGGCTTTTCGGACCGATCGTCCTCCGTCGCGCGCTCGACTGGCACGCCCTCGCTCATGCGGCGGAGGAACCAGTCGTACGCCTCCTGTCCGGCCTTCCCTTCGCCTTTCCAGAGTTTCACCTGATCGAACTCCTCGACCTCGCCGTTGGGCCGCGACCGCGTCTCGTTCAGGTTGCCGGTCTCGCCCGGTCGCGGAAGGCTGGCGGTGAACACTTCGGTCCACCGGGGCCAGTTCAACCGCTCCTCCTGCCCGGCGATGATGAGTTTGGTCTCGTCCTGTTTCTTTTGCTTCTGGGCCAACTTGGTGGAGAACGCGGTCTCCTGCTCGGAGAACGCGGTGCCCGCGGTCTTGGTCATCTCGATGCCCTTCGCGATGTTTTTGTCGCTGATGGCGGCGTAGGGGCCGGAGAAGCCCATCGCCATTCCGCCAAGGCCGACGAGCAACGCCGCTGCCGACGCTGCCGCGTAGGGCTTCTTGGCCCGGATCAACCGATCGACAACGATCCCCTTCGGGAGCAGGTTGGTCGCGATCCGCGCCTGGCCCAACGCCTGAAGGGCGAGGCCGTAGGCGACGGGGAACGTGAGCAGATTGTCCTGAAACAACGGGTCGCTAAACACCGCCTCGCCGCCCATCTTCTCGAATTTCGTCGGCTTCTTCACCTCAAGCGAGAGTTTGTCCGCGAGATACTTCTGGAGGCCCGGGAGTTTGAACGCGCTGCCCAACCCAACCATGTGCGCGACGTGGGCGTTGCGATGCGTGTTGGTGAAGTAACCGAGGGACCGCTGGACCTCACCGACGAAGTCGGTGAGGACTGGCTTGATGGCCTTGAGGATGCTGGCCATGTCCGGGCTTTTCGCGGCGTTTCGCTTGAGATGCTCGGCCTTCGCGAACGTGAGTTTCAGTTCTTTCGTGAGCGCGCGAGTGAAGTTGTTTCCGCCCAGTGGGATCGGACGCTGCCAGATGATCTTGCCGCCGTCGGTGATGATGAGATTGGAAGCGTCGGTGCCAACATCCATCACAACGGTGCAGCGACTCTTCCCGCTTGGGGTCGTGTCCGCTTCAGGTGCCTCGCCATCTTGCGGCTCGGCCTTCGGTTTCAGCAGTTCGTAGGTGGCGAAGTTGACCAGTGCCAGCGGCGACATCTGGATGAGGTGAACCTCTATCTTGCTGCTGTTGAAGTAGCCCATGTAGCGGGAGATCACGTCCTTCTTCATCGCGAACAGGCCGATCTCGGTCTCGAGCGCAAACCCGTCGAATGTCTCTCCCCCACCGATCTTCTGGAAGTCCCACTCGACCTCTTCGAGCGGGAACGGAATTTGTTGTTTTGCCTCGAACTTGACGATCTCGGCGATTTTCTTCTCTTCGACCGGCGGGAGTTTGACGAACCGGGCCAGACCCGACTGCCCCGCGATGCCGATGGCGACGTCGTCGTTCTTGACGCTGTTACGTGAGAGGAATTTCTCGAGCGCCTCGCGGATGAGCATGTCCACGTCCGCGTCGGGCTGGGACAGGAGTTTTGCGTGTTCGACGTAGTCGAACGCGGTCGCAATGGGCTTCCCGTCGATCAGTTCCAGCCGCAGCGCCTTGAACGCGGACTGGCCGATGTCGATACCCCAAACACCTTTCGCGACGGACATGATTGCGGTTCTCCGGGTGCGGGCGGAATCGCCAGCGGACTCCAGGTTCAGCGCCCAAACGAGCGGACGGAACGACTTCTTTTCGAGGGTGCGAGTACACCGTGTGATTCACGGTATCACTCCCGCACCACTGCTGTCAACGAACTGAACGGACACGTTAGCGAAATGTTGGCGCAAGTCTCGCGGTTGGGCGCATTCTCCAATTTCCGTGTTTGGTGTTTGGTGTTTGGTGTTTAGGCCGTATTGACTGAAGCTGGGCGAGTTTGGTGAGCTACGCGAGCATAATTGCGATGGAGGCCAGCCAGACGAACCCGAGGAAGTTGGTTGCCTTCTTGTCGTATCGGGTCGCGACCCGGCGGTACTGCTTGATCCG
>SXID01000256.1 GCA_005772955.1 Planctomycetia bacterium | reverse complement strand
GTGGCCGATGCTCCCCCAGGTCCGCCGAACCCGCCCTTCCCGGCCGGGCGCTCGCCGTAAGTCAGCTCGACTGTGGTGGCCTTGTCGCCGCGTAGCACTTGCAACTTCACCTTGTCGTTCGGCTTCGCGGCACCGGCGACCGCGAGCATCTCCTCGTAGGTCTTCACCGCCTTGTCGCCCATTTTGTTCACCACGTCATCGACCTTCAGCCCCGCGGTCTCGGCAGGGCCACCAGGCACCACGCGCGTGATCTTTGCGCCGGCGCCTTCCGCGTCTTCGCCGGTTAAGCCCATGTACGTGGTGCTGGCCGCAACCGCGCCCTTCTTTGGCTCGCCCATGCCGATCTTCTCGCAATCGACCACCGCGAACAGCACGTTCGGGTCTTTCTTGTAGATGTCCAGCCCGATGCGGCCCATGTTGCTCGTCGGCAGCCCGTTGGTCAGCTTCTTGAACGTCTTGCCGCCGTTCAGGGTCTTGTAGATGCCGGCCCCCTTACCCCACTTCATCACAGGGTCGTAGGAGTCGTAACCGTCAGGGATGCCGCCGCCGGGCCACGAGTCGTACCCGTCGCGCCGGCGTTCCCACATCGCGACATAAAGCACGTCTGGGTTCGAGGGGTCCAGGCGCGCGTCGATGACGCCCGTGTTGTCGTCGAGATAGAAGACCTTTTCCCACGTCTTGCCGCCGTCGGTCGTCTTGAACAGCCCGCGTTCCTGGTTTGCGCCGTACAGCCGACCGAGCGCGCCGACGTAAACGGTATCCGGATTCGTCGGGTGAATGAGAATCTTGCCGATCTGGAACGTCTTGTTGAGGCCCATGTTGTTCCAGCTTTTGCCGCCATCGATGGACTTGTACACGCCGTCGCCGAACGAGACGGAGTTTCGCGGGTTGTTCTCGCCGGTGCCGACCCACACGATGTCGCGGTTCGACGGGGCCACGCACACGTCGCCAATCGAAACGGTGGCTTCCTTGTCGAACTGGTGGGTGAAGGTGACACCGTTGTTGGTGGTCTTCAGCAACCCGCCGCTGGCGGTGGCGACGTAATAGGTGGAAGGGTCGGCCTCGAACACGGAGATCGCGGTGATGCGCCCGCCCATGTTCGCGGGTCCAATGTTGCGCCAAGTAAAGGACTTCGCCCAGCTATCCGGCATGGTGAAGTTCGGCGGCGGGGGATCCTTCTCCTTGTCCTTCTGCTTGCCTTTCGGTTGTGCGAACACGTCCGGCGCGGACGGGGGCACGAGAAGACTGACGCCGAGCGCCAAGGCGAACAAGCCGAGGGCAATGCGGTAGCGCGAGATCATGGGTGCAACTCCGAGCGGGAAACGATGTGCTGGCAAGAAGATATTCGGCGGCGAACCGCGAAGGTAGCGAATTCCGCGAGCGGTGCGGCGTAGGGTGTTGTGATCCACCCAGCCTGCTGACGCAGGTGGTTCGACCAACCCTGTCGAACCGCCTGCGTCAGCAGGCTGGGTGGATCACCTTTCACAATCAATCGCCGCGGCACGTTACGCCTTGTCCAACAGCAGATCGACGACCCAGCACCCGCGAACGTGCGGACCTTCGCCTCGGCAGTGGTCGAGGATTTCGGTGTTGTCGCAGCCCGCGTCTTGGAGCGCGTCCGCGAGAATCGGCATCGCGCCGAAGTCACGCGATTCGTACATCTGCGCCGCGAGCGCGCGAACGGTGTCGGTGCGCCACTCCGGCGCGAAGGTAACGGGGTGGAACGGGTTCCCGAAGATGTCGCGAAGGAGCCCGCACTGTGCCTTCCGGCTTTCGTCTCTCTGTGAATCTTCTTTGCCAAGCGTTCGATCCGCTGTCGCCCACGCGGCGCGGAAAGCGTTAACCAGAAGTAAAGCCCCAAGAGCCTCTCCTGCCCACAATTGCCACTCAGGTAATTGCCATCCCTCCTCGGCGGCGTCTTCGACCTCTTTCACCATATCCCAATGGAACTTCGTGAATTTGGTGGGCGGATTTCGCCGAACGCAGGCAACGGCGTACCACCTCAACTTCCGATCGCTCACCTTGTGCCGGAGTTCATCCACCATCGCATTCGGATTACCGCACGCCCACCACAATGCCTCGTTCATCGCTCGCCCTCACTTCCCCTTCAGCATGACGGATTCGCGTTCGGTCGCAAGCCCGCGCTTGCGGCTGCGCGATGTTCGTAGTATCTTCTAACTACCTGCCGGCCGCGATACTTCCCGCCTCACAGCTACTCCGCATGCACCTAGCTCACTCTTCCCCGCGTCGCGGGTTCGCCGTTGCCGCTATCGCGCTGCTGGCGTTCGCGCCGGATGCGTTCGGCGCGATCACGTGTTCCGCCAAGACCGTGGAGCTGCCGGACGCGTTTAGCGGGCAGCAGTTGCTCGTTTCCGATAGCGGCACCGACGTTACCCGCGACGCGACCTACACCACATCCGACCCCAAAGTTGCGAAGGTCGATGCGAAGGGCTATGTCACACCGACCGGCGACGGCTCCGCGACCGTTCAGATTACGCGCGGGGCGGACAAACTCGAAGTGCCGGTCACGGTGAAGGGCTTCGGTCTGCAGGCTCGCGGCGTGGACTTCCGCACTGAAGTGATGCCGCTGTTGAGCAAGCACGGGTGCAACGCGGGCGGATGTCACGGCAAGCAGAGCGGGCAGAACGGCTTCAAGCTGTCGCTGTTCGGGTTCGACACACAGTTCGATTACGAAGCCATCGCGAAGGAAGCCCGCGGCCGACGACTGTTCGCTGCGAACCCGGACCAATCGCTGTTCCTGCTGAAAGCGGCGGGCAAGGTTCCGCACGGCGGCGGCAAGCGCCTCCCCGCGGAAAGCTCCGACTACGCGGTGATTCGGCGGTGGATTGCCGTGGGCGCGCCGGCGTCCGCACCCAACACGCCGAAGGTGACGAAGCTCCGCGTCTCGCCGTCCGACGCGGTGTTGAAGACGGGTCAGCAGCAGCAACTTGTGGTCGTCGCGGAGTATTCCGACGGCACCACGCGCGATGTCACGCGTCAGGCGGAGTTCTTCAGCAACCTCGACGTGGTCGCGGCCGTCGATGCCGACGCGGGCGTGAAGGCCGGCAAGGAGTCTGGCGAAGCCGCGATCATGGCGCGGCATATGGGCTTCGTCGCGGTGTTCCGGGCGATCGTTCCGCACGGGCCTCCCCTGAGCGATCTCCCTCAATTCAAGCCGAACAACAAGGTCGATGAACTCGCGGTCGCGAAGTGGAAGAAGCTCGGGCTGAAGCCGTCGCCGACTTGCGACGACGTGACGTTCATTCGGCGCGTCACGGTGGATGTGTGCGGCCGGTTGCCCACCGCCGCCGAAGTAAAAGCGTTCACCGAGGACAAGGCCGACAACAAGCGCACGAAGCTGATCGACCGCTTGCTCGATTCACCCGACTACGCCGCGTACTTCGCGATGAAGTGGGGCGCGATCCTCCGCAACTCGAAGCTCGCAGGCGCGGACGAAGCCGCGGTCGCGTTCCACCACTGGCTAAAGGACAAGATTGCCCGCAACCGGCCCTACGACGAGTTCGTTCGTGGCGTGGTCGCGGCGGCCGGCGAGTGGCAAGACGCGCCCGCGATCAACTGGCTGTGGCAGAATCGCGACGACCAACTTCACCAGGTCACCGCGGATGTCGCACAGGTGTTCTTGGGCACGCGACTTCAGTGTGCGAAGTGCCACCATCACCCTTACGAGCGATGGGGGCAGGCCGATTACTACGGCCTCGCGGGGTTCTTCACGCGCCTCGGTCGCAAGAACTTCGGCCAACCGCCACCGTATTTTGCCAGTGCGACACCGACAAGCGGCGAAAAAGATCCAACGACAGGGAAGACGCCTGAGCCGAAATATCTGGATGGCCCCATTGGGAAATTCAGCGCGGATGAAGACCCGCGGCATGGTCTTGTCGATTGGATGACGAAGCCTGAAAACCCGTTCTTCGCGAAGGCGCTCGTCAATCGTTATTGGGGACACTTCCTCGGTCGCGGGTTGGTGAGCGAAGTCGATGACCTACGCGAAACCAACCCCGCGTCGAACCCGGAACTGCTCGACTTCCTTGCGAAAGATTTCGTGAAGCAGAAGTACGACGTGAAGCACGTCATCCGCCTGATTCTGAATAGCAAGGTCTACCAACTGAGCGCCGAACCGACGGACGACAACAAGCACGACCGGCAGAACTTCGCGCGGTACTACGCCCGCCGGATGCCCGCGGAAGTGTTCCTCGACGCGGTCAACTTCTCCTGCGGCGTCAAAGGCGGGTTCAGCGGCGTGAGCGCGAACGCACGCGCCGTCGATCTGCCACACGAGGGGTTCGGCTCATACTTCCTCGACACGTTCGACCGCCCGAAGCGCGTGACCGTGTGCGAGTGTGAGCGTTCCACCGGCGCGACGCTCGGCCAAGTGCTGCTGCTCGCGAACTCGGAAGAAATGGAAAGCAAGATCGTGGACGGCAACGGCCGGGTCGCGAAGTTCTTCAAAGAGAAAAAATCGGCCGGTGAAATGGTCGATGAGTTGTACCTGACGGCGCTGAGTCGCAAGCCCAACCTGGCTGATCGCAAGCGATTAACCGAGTACATTGATACGGCGAAGGACAAGCAGCGTGCGGTCGAAGATGTGCTGTGGGCGATTCTGAACACGCGCGAGTTTATGTTCAACCACTAGGAGAAGAACCTCTCCTCCCAACCCCCCCTAAGAAGGGAGGGGGAGCCGGATTTACTCCCCCTCCCTTCTTAGGGGAGGGGGTTGGGGGGAGAGGTCCTTGGAGATACCCTATGCTCGATGTCAGCCTCAATCGGCGCGCACTCCTAAAAGTCGGCGCGCTGGCCATCGGTGGCCTCACACTTCCCAACTTGCTCCGGGCGCGTGCGGCTAACCAGTCCGCCACGAACCGCAAGTCGGTAATTCTCGTGTGGGCCGCTGGCGGACCGTCGCACATCGACATGTACGACCTCAAGCCGAACGCACCGGCCGAAGTTCGCGGCGAATACAAGCCGATACCGACCAACGTGAACGGTATCCAGATCGGCGAACACTTGCCGCTGCAAGCCAAAATGTTCGACAAGCTCTCGGTGGTGCGATCGGCGTACCACACGAACGCGGGCCACGGCATGGGTTCGCAGTGGATGCAGACCGGCTATCAGGCCACCATCGAAGTGAACGACAACATCTTCCCGTCCACAGGGTCGGTGGTCGCGAAACTGAAGGGCGCGAACGAGCCGGGCCTTCCCGCTTACGTGAACCTGCCGAAGCGAGTGAGTTTTGGCGGTGCCGCCTACCTGGGTGCGTCGTTCAACCCGTTCGCACTCGACGCGAACCCCAACGACGCCTCCTTCCAGGTGAAGAACCTGAAGTTGCCAAGTCGCGTTAGCGCGGAGCGCCTCGAAGCACGTAAGAAGCTCGTGAGCGACATCGATACCATCCGCCGCGACATCGACGCGAAGGGCGACATCACCGGCCTCGACACCTTCTACCGCGACGCGATGGAGATGGTGACGAATACGAAGGCGCAAACCGCGTTCGACGTGAACAAAGAACCGACGAAACTCCGCGACTCCTACGGTCGCAACGACCTCGGTCAAAGCTGTCTTTTGGCGCGGCGATTGGTGGAGTCCGGCGTCACGTTCGTGACGGTGCAGGCCGGTGGGGGTTGGGACACGCACTCGAACAACTTCACGGAACTGAAACGCCGGCTGCTGCCGCAGTACGACGCGGCGGTCGCGGCGCTGGTGCAAGACCTCCACGACCGCAGGCTTTCGGAAGACGTGCTGGTGATGTCGATGGGCGAGTTTGGGCGCACACCGAAGATCAACAAGGACGCGGGCCGCGACCACTGGCCGGGCGCGATGAGCGTACTGTACGCCGGCGGCGGGCTGAAGATGGGCCAGATGATCGGCACCACCGACAGCACCGCGTCGTACCCGACCTCGAAGCCGTACACGCCGGGCTGCGTGTTAAGCACGATGTACCACTGCCTCGGGGTCGATCACACGCACGTCTTCCACGACGACGCCAAGCGCCCGCTGCCTGTGCTGAGCGAAGGCGACCCCATTAAAGAGCTTGTGGGCTGAACCCAGAGACGTTTAGCCGCGACCCGTAGTCCGCGGAGTGGAGCGCGCAACCGACGTTGCGCGATCCACTCCGCGGACTACGGGTCGCGGCTAAACTCTTCGACAGACACCTTTCGAGACACCTCATGCGATCCACCTCTCTCCTCGCACTCCTGCTTCTTTGTTCCGCTGCGCGTGCGGATCTGCCGTCGCCGCGGTTGGATCGCGTCACGCCGCTTGGTGCCGCGGCCGGGTCGAGCGTGGAAGTTGATGTCGCGGGCAACGACATCGAAGACGCGACAGCTCTCCTCTTCGACCACAAGGGCATCATCGCGAAGCACGTCAAGGACCGCAAGTTTACGGTGACCGTCGCGGCGGACGTGCCCGCGGGAACTTACGACGCCAGGCTCGTCGGCAAGTACGGCGTCACCAACCCGCGACTCTTCGCGGTATCACGCGGCTTGACCGAAGTCGCGGAGAAGAACGGCAACGAAGAGCGCGCGACCGCACAACCGGTGCCGGTCAACTGCGTCATTAATGGAACCTCGAAGGGCGGCAAGGAAGCGGTGTTCCGGTTCGCCGCGAAGAAGGGTCAAAGGATCGTGGCAGAGTGCTTCAGCCAGCGGCTCGATTCGCAACTCGATGCCAACCTCACGCTCACCGACACCGACGGCAAGTTGCTCGCGTCCAACGGCGACTACGCCGGCAAAGACCCACTGGTGGACTTCATCGCATCGCAAGATGGCGACTACTTCGTCACGATCAACGACCTGTCGTTCCGCGGCGGGTTCCCGTACCGGCTCGTCATCTCGGACACGCCGCACGTCGAGAACGTGTTTCCGCGTGTCGTGCAAGCCGGCAAGAAAAACGAACTCACTGTCTACGGGCGCAACCTCGGCAAAGACGCGAAGCCCGCGCCGTGGAGTGTCAACGAGTTGACACTCGACGCTCTCACGGAGAGCATAACAGCCCCGGAGGAGCTCGTGAAACGCGGCATCTTTACGTTCACGGACCACCCGACCGGGCACAGCGTTCTGCCCACCGCCGCGACCTGCACGCTCCACGGTTATCAGCATCGCGGCGTTCCTCTGCTCGTGAGTGACATCGCGGTGTCACTCGAAGCGGAGCCGAACGACGACCCACTGAAGCCGCAGAAGCTCACGCTTCCGGTCGCGCTCGCGGGGCGGTTTGACAAGGAACGCGACGCGGACTGGTACGAGATCGAAGCCCCGGAAACCGGTTCTTACTCGTTCGAGGTGTATTGCGAACGCATCGCGGGCCGCGCCGACCCGTACCTCGTCGTGCTGGACGAGAAGGACGGTCGCGTGGTGGAGTTGGACGACTTCGGCATCCGTATGAACGCGTTCGACGGCCACCTCCGCGACTGTAGCGGCAGCGTGAACCTCACCGCGAAGAAGAAGTATCGCGTGCTGGTGCAGGACCGCTACCGTCGCGGCGGAGCACGCTACCAGTACGTCCTCACGATCCGCAAAGCGGTGCCGGACTTCTACCCCGCGGTGATTCACCACCAGAACCCCGGTCCCGGCGGGACCACCATCCGCAAAGGCGGCGCGACGTATCTCGATGTGGTCGTTCACAACGTCGGTGGCTTTGCCGGCCCGATCACCATCACCGCGACCGGACTACCGAGGGGACTGCACATCGCCCCCACTACCATCAACGACACACGCGGTATCATCGTGCTTTGGGCCGACAAGGACTCGCCGGACTGGGCCGGGCCGATTCAACTCAGCGCGAGCGGGAAACGCGGCGACGAAATGCTGACGCGCGAAGTACGGCCCTACACCCGTGTATGGAATAGCGCCGATCAGAACTCCAGCCGACCGATGCGCGAGTTGTTCATCGCGGTCGCGAGCGAAACAGCCCCGTTCGCGCTCACACCGGCCGTTGAGCGAATAGAAGTAGAAGCCGGGAAGAAAGTTGAAGTTGTCATGAAAGCCGAACGTCTCTGGCCGGACTTCAAAGGCAACATGACGCTGATTCCGCTATCACTCCCGAACCCAATCAAGATGAACACGGTATCGATCGCCGCGGACAAGTCGGAAACAACCGTCACGTTTGAAGTGCAGGCGAACACACGCCCCGGCGAGTACACGGTCGCAATAACAGGCCAGGGTCAGGTGCCATTCGCGAAAGACCCGAAGGCCGCTGCGCGACCGAACACGCTGGTGCCAAGCCCGTCACGGCCGATCACATTGGTTGTCCTTCCGGTCAAGAAGTAGGGTATCATTGGGCTTCTTGAGCCGCTTGCGGCTTCGCTGGACTCGCCTCGTGCGGTCCCAGCGAGTCCGCAACCGGCACAACCCCCGGACTCGCCATGCGGTTCCTCTCCGTCGCCGTTTTGCTTCTCCTCTCCACAGTCGCGTTCGGCGCCGAGCCGAAAACGTGGTGGGCGTTCGAGCCGCTCGTACGCCCGAAGGTGCCGGAACGCACGAACCCCGTCGACTACTTCGTCCGCGCGAAGATGAGTGACAAGGGACTGTCACTCGCCCCCGAAGCGGACCGGCGAATACTCATTCGCCGTGTTACCTTCGACCTGACCGGGTTTCCGCCGACACCGGAAGAAGTCGAAGCGTTCGCGAACGACAAGACCCCCGACGGTTACGAAAAGCTGGTCGATAGGCTCCTCGCGTTGCCCGCGTATGGCGAGCGGTTCGCACGCTTGTGGATGGACACGGTTCACTTCGCGGAGACACACGGCCACGACCAGGATCGCGTGCGCCCCAACGCCTGGCGCTACCGCGATTACCTCATTGGCGCGTTCAACGCAGACACGCCTTACGGCCGCTTCGTGAAGGAGCAAATCGCGGCCGATGTGCTGTTTCGCGACGAGTCAAAGCTGATTCCCGCGCTCGGATTCCTCGCGGCTGGCCCGTGGGACGAAAGCTCGCTGCGCGACATCCGTGAAGACAGCATCGACCGCGAAGCCGGCCGCTACCTCGACCGCGACGACATCGTCACCACCGTGTTCAACACGTTCGCTGGCTTAACGGTGCAGTGCGCGCGGTGCCACGACCACAAGTTCGACCCCATCTCGCAAGAAGAATACTTCCGACTGCAAGCGGTGTTCGCCGGGGTCGGTCGGGGCGACGTTCCGTTCGAACTCGATGCCGACGCGTCGAGGAAGCGCAACGAACTGCAAACGCGACTCGCGGCTATTGCAAAGAATGACCCGGCGCTGAAGCTGGCCACACCGGAGTTGAAGAAGTCAATCGCCGCATGGGAAGCGCGGAACGCCGGGGCCGGGATCGCTTGGACCGTACCGGAGTTCACGAAGATTGCGACCGGCGGTTCGACGCTCACGAGACAGAATGATGACTCCATTCGCTCCGAAGGCGCTCGCCCAGAGAAAGACACATACACGCTCGTTGCTCGCGTGAAGGGTAAGAAGCTGACAGCGGTGCGACTGGAGTTGCTCACGGATGAGTCGCTGCCGCATCGCGGACCGGGGCGACAGGATAACGGCAACCTGCACCTGAGCGAGTTCACCATTACGATCACCGGCAGTGGGAAGCCGAAGCCAGTGAAGTTGCGCAGCGCGACCGCGGACTTCGACCAGGCCGGCTGGACCGCGGCGCACGCCATCGATGGCAAACCCACGACCGCGTGGGGTATCTACCCGCAGGTCAGCAAGCCGCACGAAGCCGTGTTCGAATTCGCGGAACCGCTGAACGACGCGGAAACGGAACTTACGTTCGCGCTGGAACAACTTCACGGCGGCGGACACCTGATCGGCCGTTTCCGGCTCTCGCTGACCGACGCGGCGCCGCCGGTGCGGTTGACCGCGGTCCCGCCAGCGATTCGCGCAATCCTCGCGACACCGGCAGCCAATCGCGCCGAACGGCAAACGCGCGAACTCAGCCTGCACGTCCTCAAGGAGCAAACAACGGCGGAACTCGCGGTGATTCCCGCGCCCTCGATGGTGTACGCGGCGGCACCGAACTTCACGCCAGATGGCAGCCACAAACCAACCACGATGCCGCGCGAAGTCAGGCTGTTGAAACGCGGCGACATCCGCAAGCCCGGCGACAAGGTCGAACCGGGCACGCTGTCGCTTTTGCCGAAGCTACCGGGCGAGTTGAACCTTCCCAAAGACCACACCGAAGACGACCGGCGCGCGGCACTTGCGAAGTGGTTAACCGACGCGAACAACCCACTCACGTGGCGCGTGATGGCGAATCGCGTGTGGCAGTGGCACTTCGGCACGGGTCTGGCCGGAACGCCGAACGACTTCGGCAAGATGGGGATGAAGCCCACGCACCCTGAGTTACTCGACTTCCTCGCAAGCGAGTTGGCGAACCCCAACCGCAAGCTCGGGGGTGGTTCGCTCAAACACCTCCACCGGCTCATCGTGACGAGCGCGACCTACAAGCAGGCTTCCACGTCACGGGCAAAAGGCGTGAAGGCCGACGAAGACAACAAACTGCTTTGGCGGCAAAACCGCACGCGACTCGACGCGGAGCAAGTTCGCGACGCCATCTTGATGGTGAGCGCCCGGCTCGATAGCACCGCGGGCGGGCCGTCGGACCGGCAGTTCGACCTGAAGCCCGGAATTCACGTGACGCCGATGGTGGATTACGGCAAGTTCGATTGGGACCGGAAGGAGGGCCACCGGCGGAGCGTGTACCGGTTCGTATTCCGCACGCTGCCGGACCCGCTCGTCGAATGCCTCGACGGTGCCGACGCGAGCGCGCTCACGCCGAAGCGCTCGGAGTCCGTCACCGCTCCGCAGGCGCTCGCGCTGTTGAACAACGAGTTCGTGCTCGTCCACGCGAAGGCGATGGCGTCGCGTTTGGAGAAGCATTCCGCGGAGCGTGCGAAGCAGATCGAGTTCGGCTGTCGGTTGGTGTGGGGACGCCCACCGACGGCGGAGGAAGCAAAGCTGTTCGCCGGATACGCCGACAAGCACGGGCTGGCGAACCTGTGTCGCGTGCTGTTCAACACCAATGAGTTCCTCTTCGCGGATTGACCGGAGGGCGAACGGTGGACCGTTCAGCCGCCCAGAGTGCGGCGAGTCTTCGCGCAAAACGCTGGGCGGCTGTACGGTCCACCGTGAGGCAAAGTCTTAACATGACACACTCGCGACGTGATCTCCTCTTCTCCCTCGGCGGCGGGCTGGGCGGGCTGGCACTCGCGCAACTGCTCGCGGAAGCGGGCGAGTTGCCCGGAATCGCGAAGCCGAAGGCCGCCTTCAACGGCGGGCTGCACCACGTCGCGAAGGTCAAACGCGTCGTGCAACTCTTCATGAACGGCGGCGTGTCGCAGATGGACACGTTCGACTATAAGCCCGCGTTGGAAAAGGGGCACGGCAAACCGTTCGACCCCGGAACAGCCGAGAAGCCCGAAGGCGTCACCAGCACGCCCGGCAACCTCATGAAGTCGCCGTTCGCGTTCAAGCAACACGGGCAATGCGGGCGGTGGGTCAGCTCCGTGTTCCCGCACCTCGCGACGCAAGTCGATCGCATGGCATTTCTCATGGCGGTCGCGTCGAAGACGAACGTTCACGGCCCGGCCAGCTACATGATGAACAGCGGGTTCATCCTCCCGGGGTTCCCGTGCATGGGCGCGTGGCTCTCGTATGGCCTGGGCCGGTTAACGGATAACTTGCCCACCTTTGTCGTGCTGCCAGACGCGCGCGGTCTGCCGTACAACCAGAAGGGTAACTTCGGCGCGGGCTTCCTGCCAGTCGCGCACGCGGGCACCATCCTCACCGCGAGCGGCACCCCGCCGATCCGAGACCTTGCGCCTTCACAGAAAGAGAAGTTCATTACACCGGACGCGGACAAGGATGCGCTGGAGTTGTTGGGCAAGTTGAATCGCGCACACGCGGAAACGCGGCCCAACGATTCACGACTGGAAGCCCGCATCGAGAGTTACGAGTTGGCCGCGAAGATGCAGAAGTACGCGCCCGAAGCGCTCGACCTCTCGCGCGAAGCGGCGAAGACCCACACCAAGTACGGTCTGGACGAACCCCAAACTGCAGACTTCGGCCGGCGGTGTTTGCTCGCGCGAAGGTTACTCGAACGCGGGACGCGGTTCGTGCAGGTGTGGAGCGGAGCGGGCGGGCCGGCGAACAACTGGGACAACCACGGCGACATCATCAAGGAGCTGCCGCCGATCGCGCGCTCCGTAGATCAACCGGCCGCGGCGCTGCTTCAGGACTTGCACGATCGCGGAATGCTCTCGGACACGCTCGTTGTGTTCAGCACGGAGTTCGGGCGGCAGCCGTTCACGCAAGGTGCAACCGGACGCGATCACAATCAGGGGACGTCGGTCGCGTGGCTCGCTGGCGCGGGCGTGAAAGGCGGCGTCAGTTACGGTGAGAGTGACCCGTGGAGTTGGCGAACCGAGAAAGACCGTACCTACTGCTACGACATGCACGCGACGATTCTGCACCTGATGGGCATCGACCACACGCTGCTGTCCGTGCGGCACGACGGCACCGACCGCCGCTTAACAGATGTGCATGGGCACGTGATCGAAAAGGTATTGGGGTGAACACCTCGCGTAGCCGCGACGCGCAGCAGAGTGCTCCGCTGCGTCGCGGCTGCGCGAGTTCTATTGCTCACTTCTTGATCACCTGCTCGTCCACCACGAACTCGTAACTGCCGCCGCGAATAGTTACGCGGAACACAGTCTCTTCGATGTCCTCCGCGCGGCGGTTGCGGTAGCTCGTTTCCAGGCGCGCGAGCGTGTCTTCGACTCCCCTTGGAAAGAACGCGAAGAACGTCTTGGGTGTGAAGTCCATCCCCAGCGCACCGGCCACGCCCTGCACCGCGTCGCGTCGGTTGTCGCTGAACTGGATCTTGCCCGCCAGCCCGCGCAGGTCGGCGTCGGTCGCGACCTTCTGCGCGCTGGGGTTACTGATCTTCTTGATGATGATGCTGTCCTTGCTGGTGGGGAGGGGGAACAACAGTTCCGCGTCCATGGCTTCCAACTGTGCGAGGTAGTCGCGACCGTTGGAGACCTTGAACCGCAACACCCACCGCAGCCCGCGTGCCCGCGTCGAGTCCGCGCCGGTCCCGCCCGGCCCGGAGCCTGGCGTGCCGTCGAAGCCTGTCCCCGGTTGGTTCCCCTCACCCTTCTGCGAACCCACGCCGAGCAACTTCTTCCGCAGGCTCTCGTCGAGTTGGCTGTACGAGGCTGCGTTCGAGGCCGCGACCGGGAGTCGCCCGTTGGGGTCTTCCAGCACGATCTTCTGGATGTTCTCCTTCGCGTCCGCGAGCGCCTGCGGGGTCGGCAGTACCTTCTGTGCGGCCTGTAGCGGGTTGGCGTCGCGAATGACGTCCGGGTCCGGGTTCCCACCGGAACCGGACGAGCCGTCGCCGTCGTCGTCCATCCCACCCACCGCGACCAGTTCCAGTTTCGGACCGGAGTTGTCACCGCCAGCCATCAGCGCGAGGAGGCCATACACCAATCCCACGCCAACGATCACGTGCACCAGCACGGCGGCGACGGTCGCCAGTGGCAACTCCAGCCGCCGGTTGTAGCGGTCCCAGAACTCCTCTTCGGGCGGTCGCTCGACGACAAACGGCGCTTTGCCTGGTGTGGGGGCGTCCTTGGGGTTCGGAGTGGGCGTCGCGGTTGACATGACGAACCCTCGCGGGAAACGAGTCCTCACCTGCTCTAAGATACCCGCGCCGCGGGCGTTTGAGAACGACGAAGAAAACGTTTAGCCGCGACGCGCAGCGGAGCGAGACACCGACACGTGTTGGTGGCTCGCTCCGCTGCACGTCGCGGCTAAGCGATGTGGCCTGTTACTTCTTCACTTCGTACTCGGCGTCGATCACGTCGTCGGGGCCATCCTTCTTGCCCGCGGGGCCAGCGTCGCCGGCCGGGGTAGCGCCCGCACCGCCGGCCTTCGCGTACATGTGCTGCGACATCGCCTGCGACGATTGCTGCAACTCCGCAGTCGCGGCCTTCACTGCGGCCAAGTCGTTGCGCCCGATCGCTTCCTTCACCTTGCCGATGGCGGCGGTGATCGGAGCCTTGTCCGTTTCGGTCAGTTTGTCGCCGGCCTCTGTGAACATCTTCTCGATCTGGTGAATCAGGCCCTCGGCAGCGTTCTTCGCGTCCGCGAACTCGCGCTTCTTCTTGTCCTCGTCCGCGTGCAGTTCCGCATCGCGCTTCATCTTCGCGACTTCGTCCGCGTTCATCCCAGAAGCGCCTTCGATCCGAATCTGGTGTTCCTTGCCGGTGCCCAAATCCTTGGCACCGACCGACAACACACCGTTCGCGTCGATCTCAAAGGTGACTTCGATCTGCGGCACCTGCCGCGGCGCGGGCGGGATGCCGTCCAGGTGGAACTTACCAATCAGCTTGTTGTCGTTCGCCATCGGGCGCTCGCCCTGGAACACCTGAATCTCGACCGACGGCTGGTTGTCCGCTGCGGTGGTGAACTTCTCGGACGCCTTCTTCGGGATCGTCGTGTTCCGCGGGATCATCACTGTCAGAACACCGCCCAGGGTTTCAAGTCCCAGCGACAGCGGAGTCACATCGAGCAGTTGGATATCGGCCGCGGCCCCGAGAAGCAATTGCGCACCTTGGATCGCGGCGCCGATCGCGACGACCTCGTCCGGGTTCACGCCGCGGTGCCCTTCCTTGCCGAAGATGTCCTTCACCAGCGCCTGCACGCGCGGCATGCGGGTCATACCGCCGACCATCACGACTTCGTCGATCTGGTTGGGCGAGAACTTCGCGTCCTTGAGCGCCGCGAGCACCGGCTTCTTGCACCGGTCGATGAGGTGTTCCACCATCCGCTCGAACTGACTGCGGCTAATGTTCCTCACCAGGTGCAGTGGGTTGCGGTCCGCGTCCGCCGTGATGAACGGCAGGTTGATGTCCACGTTCACCTGCTGGCTCAAGTCCTTCTTCGCCTGCTCCGCGGCCACCTTGAGTCGCTGCATCGCCATCGCGTCTTTGCGCAGGTCGATCCCGTTCTGCTTCTTGAACTCGTCGGCGATGTGGTCCATTAACACCTGGTCGAAGTCGTCGCCGCCGAGGTGCGTGTCGCCGTTTGTGCTCTTCACCTGGAAGACGCCGTCTTCACCGACATCCAGAATCGAAATGTCGAACGTGCCGCCACCGAGGTCGAACACCGCGATCTTCTCGTCCTTCTTCTTGTCGAGCGCGTAAGCGAGCGCGCCAGCGGTCGGCTCGTTGATGATTCGCATTCGCTGCTTGACAACTTTGCCGTCCTTGCCGCGAATCTCGTACTCGGTGTCGAAGCCAGCGACAGCCGCCGCGTCAATCGTGGCTTGCCGCTGCGCGTCGTTGAAGTACGCGGGCACGGTGATGACCGCCTTGCGTACCGTGTGTCCGAGGTACGCTTCTGCCGCTTCCTTGAGTTTGCGCAGAATCATCGCGGAGATTTCCGGCGGCGAAAACTGCTTGTTGTCGATGTCCACCTTCACCAGATCGTTCGGCCCGCCGACGAGCTTGTACGGAACGAGTTTCTCCTCGCTCTCCACTTCGTTGTGCCGCCGGCCCATGAACCGCTTGATTGAGTAGATCGTGCGTTTCGCGTTCGTGACGGCCTGGCGCTTCGCCTGCTCGCCAACGAGGCGGTCGCCCTTGTCAGTAAACGCGACAACGCTCGGTGTAGTGGGATTGCCATCCTGGTTCGGAATCACCTTCACAACAGTGCCGTCCATGACCGCGACGACCGAGTTCGTGGTGCCGAGGTCGATCCCAATGATTTTCTCTTCAGCCATTTGTTATCTCCTGTGGAGGTGTTGATTGTAGTTTCGTGAGTGGTTTTGTGTTAGTGGCCCGCTGGGGACACTTGAGTAACCTGAAGACTTGGAGGGGACACTTGTCCCAACGATTCCGAGTTTCGCACATCGCCTGCAACCACCATGCCACCAGCCTCGTCACGCCTTGAACCGTCACGCAACCTGGGATAAAATCGCAACTTGTGGCAAAATGATTATGGCCTCACCAGCCGCTCACTTCGAGGCGTCTGCCAATTCAGCAGTCTCGCCGCAACATCTCGTCAGCGATGGGATTGCGTCAGAGCAGATTCTCGCCTTTCAACCGGTCCAACCGGCAAGCGCGGAACGATTAATAGACCTGGACCGTATTGCATTCGTTGACGCACCCCGGTCACCCCGGTAGATTCACCCCAATTCGAAAGACCTTCCTCCCACGGGACCGGACATGGCACGCAAGAGTGACCCCAGTTCCAACACCGCGCCCGACAAAGGCGCCATGCACCTTTTCGCGCTGCGAAGTCAGATAGACAAACTCGACTTACACATCCTGGAACTGCTGAACAAGCGGGCCACGGTCGCCTCCCAAATCGGAAAGGTGAAAGCCGACCAGGGCGGCGACGTGTTCTCCGCCGCGCGCGAAGAGGAAGTCGTCACAAACGTACTCGCCGCGCACCAGGGACCGCTCGCAAGCGTCACCGTGAAGGCGATCTTCCGCGAACTCATCAGCGGGTCGCGCGCGATTCAGAAGCAACAGAAAATCGCGTACCTGGGACCAGAGTACAGCTACAGCCACCTGGCCGCGATCCAGCGGTTTGGCGAAGCATCCGTTTACAACCGTACCGCGAACATCGCGGCCGTGTTCGAGGAGGTCGTCCGTAAGCACGCGGACTTCGGGGTCGTGCCGCTGGAAAACTCGACCGACGGGCGCATCGTTGACACGCTGGAAATGTTCATTCGGTTCCCGGATCAAGTGAAGATCTGCTCCGAGATTCGGCTCCGCGTACGGCACCACCTGCTCTCGAACTGCGCCCAGTCGGAAGTGCGCCGCGTGTATTCGAAGGCGCAGGCGTTGAGTCAGTGCCGGAACTGGTTGTCGAAAAACATGCCGCAGGCGTCGCTGCACGAGGTTGCGAGCACCGCGGACGCCGCGAACCTCGTGCAGACGGTGCCGAACGTCGCGGCCATCGCAAGCCGCGAAGCATCGGTGCGGTACAACCTGGGCATTCTCGCCCAGAACATCGCAGACTCGCCATTCAACGAGACGCGGTTCGCCGTGATCGGCGCAGCCGATTCCACCAAGACTGGGAGCGACAAAACGGCGCTGATGTTTCAAATCAGCCACTCGCCCGGCGCGCTGGCCGACGTGCTGACCGCGTTCAAGGCGAACAAGATCAACCTAACCTGGATCGAGTCGTTCCCGTTCCGCGAAGCGAAGGGCGAATACGTGTTCTTCGTAGACTTCGATGGCCACCGCGACGAGGCGAAGATCAAGAAGGTGCTCCTCTCGTTGGAGGCTATTTGCCAATCCGTCACGGTGTTGGGTTCGTTCCCAACGGCACGCGCGGAAGACGAGTAACTGCGTTTTGGGGGTTGGCACCCCTGCCTACTCCCTGTGATCCCTTCAAGGTCGCAAAGACACTTCCACGCGGCGTCTTCCTCTCGGACGCCGCCTGGGTCACGGGAAAATCGCCAGGGGTTTCAACCCCCGGATTCCAATGGCGCTGTCAGCACCCACTTCTCCCCGTAACATGACTGTACCGCCCGCCAACACCTGACTCCCAACCATTCCCATGATTCTTGTTATCCGGCCCGACGCGACCTTGGAACAGATCGACCACGTGATCGAGCGGGTCCGCGAGATGGGCTTTACCCCGCACGTGAGTCGGGGCGAGAGCCGCACCATCGTCGGCGTGATCGGCGACGAAACGAAGCCCGGCGCGGACAATTTCTCCGCCATCGCGGGTGTCGAGCAAGTGCTCCGCATCATGAAGCCATTCAAACTCGCGAGCCGCGAGTTCCACAAGGCCGACAGTGCGGTCTACGTCGGCAAGGTGAAGATCGGTGGCGGCAGCCTCGCCATGATCGCAGGCCCGTGCGCGGTCGAGGGGTACGAGGTTCTCGACGCCATAGCCAAGTACGTGAAGGCGGGCGGCGCTAACATCCTCCGCGGTGGCGCGTTCAAGCCTCGCACCAGCCCCTACGCCTTCCAGGGCATGGGCGAAGACGGGCTGAAGATTCTCAAGGATGTGGGCCAGAAATACGAAATGCCGGTTGTCACGGAGGTGATGGACCCGCGGCAGGTCGAACTCGTGTGCCGGTACACCGACATGCTCCAGATCGGTGCCCGCAACATGCAAAACTTTGACCTGCTTAAAGAGTGCGGCAAGACGATGAAGCCGGTCCTCCTGAAACGCGGCATGAGCGCCACCGTCAAAGACTTGTTGATGTCGGCGGAGTATGTGCTGTCCGAGGGGAACAAGGACGTGGTGCTGTGCGAGCGCGGCGTTAGAAGTTTCGAGGACAGCACACGGAACATGCTCGACATGAGCGCCGTGCCAAACGTGAAGGGCCAAAGTCACCTGCCTATCATCGTCGATCCGTCGCACGCAACTGGGCGGCCTGATCTGATTCCGAGCATGTGTCGCGCGAGCGTCGCGGCAGGTGCGGACGGTGTCCACGTCGAAGTTCACAACTGCCCGGAAAAGGCGATGTCCGACGGCCCGCAGGCGCTGTTGCCGCACCAGTTCC
This sequence comes from Planctomycetia bacterium, assembly GCA_005772955.1. GTDB lineage: Bacteria > Planctomycetota > Planctomycetia > Gemmatales > Gemmataceae > Gemmata. The sequence goes on along the minus strand of SXID01000256.1, from coordinate 14,913 downwards.
TCGACCTGATGGGCGAACTCCGCAGGCTCGCGTCTGCGCTGGATCGCGAGTTCTGGGCGCCGCCGCAGAAGTAAGCGGAACTGAAACCCCTCACCTAAAGAAGGGGCTAAGAACAGAACGCCTCGCGTTCGCGCCTTCTTCTCTTACTCCCCTCCCTTCTAGGGGGGGTGGGGGAGGGGTTCTTCAGGAGTTCAAATGCCGACTCGCAAGAAGTTCGTTGCCGGTAACTGGAAGATGAACACCACGCTCACCGAAGCGAAGACGCTCGGCGCGGCGGTGGCGAAGGGCGTCGGCACCGACGAGCGCGTAACGACTGTGGTGTGCCCGCCGTTCCCGTGGCTGACCGCCGTGGCCGAGGTGCTCAAGGGTTCGTCCGTTGCGATCGGCGCGCAGAACGTCCACTTCGAGAAGAAGGGCGCGTTTACTGGCGAAGTCAGCCCTGCGATGCTCATCGAGAGTGGTTGCACTTACGCGATCATCGGTCACAGCGAGCGGCGGCACATCCTTGGCGAGCGCGAATCGGTCATCAACCACAAGGTTCACACTGCACTCGAGGAAGGGCTGCACGTCATCCTGTGCATGGGCGAAACGCTCGCGGAACGCGAGCGCAACCTGCAAGAACGCGTGTTCCAACGCCAGGTGTTCGCCGCGTGCGCCGGGCTGACAGACGAGCAGTTCCACCGCATCGTGATCGCCTACGAGCCGGTGTGGGCAATCGGCACGGGCAAGGTCGCGACACCGGAGCAGGCGCAAGAGGCGCACAAGTTCGTCCGCTTGAAACTTCGCCAACTTTACGGCGATAACATCGCTGATGCGACTCCAATCATCTACGGCGGTTCCGTCACGCCCGAGAACACTGCCGGGTTGATGAGCCAGTCGGACGTGGACGGCGCCCTCGTCGGCGTCGCGAGCCTCAAGGCCACCTCGTTCCTCGAGATCGTGAAGGCTGCGGGCGCGGTGTGAGGTCTCCTTGAGAAGGGGTAGTAGCCGCTCGCGAAGCCGCAGACGGCGACTGGCCCTTTTCCCTCGCACGCTCGGTTCCTACACTGTCAGTTCAGAGTAATCGGAATTTGTCGATAGTGGAGGTCGGCCGTGGAGCTTTTCGCCGCGTGGTGGCCGTCGCACGCCCTGAATGCCGTCGTTCTCGCGCTCGGGTTCCTACTCATGCTGCTGGTGTTGATCCAGCGGGGTAAGGGCGGCGGATTGGCCGGCGCGTTCGGTGGCGCGGGCGGGTCCAGCCCGTTCGGATCACGCGCTGCGGACCAGTTCGTGAAGATCACGCTCTGGCTTGCGGGCGTCTGGGTGCTCGTAATTATGATCCACGTGAAGGTGGTCAAATACGACACCGAGACAGAAAAGACCAAGTCCGTGCTGACGAGTACGAACTGACCCGCAGGCGCCCGCGAGCCCGCCCGCCAACCGTAGGGTCTTTTTCCGACCATTCCCTCTACCGCAAACGAGGCTAACCGGCGTGTTGCTTAGCATGACCGGGTTCGGCGAGTCCCGCAGCCAGACCAACGCGGTCGGCGTCTCCGTCGAAGTGCGGGCGGTCAACAACCGCCACCTCAAACTGACAGTGCGCGGCTCCGACCCGTACCCGCTGTACGAGAGCGAACTGGAGAAAGTCGTCCGCCGGCACGTGAAGCGTGGCACACTCCACGTGCATGTCCGCGTCGAACGGCAGGGCCAGACTGCGGCGCCCGCGCTCAACACCACGATTCTCGCCGACTACCTCCGACAGATTCGCGCCGCGTGCCACGAAGCCGGGACGCCGGAACTGGTCGCTCCACTCGCGGCCAGCGCGCTGAACCTGCCGGGCGTGGCACCTGAAACCCGCAACGGGGGCACCCCGCCCGACGACGAATGGCCGGTGGTCGAGAAGACGCTCGACGTGGCGCTTGTGAAGCTCAACCAGATGCGCCGCGATGAAGGGAAAGCGGTCGCGAACGAACTGCTCGCTCACCACGGGAGCATCGCGGAGCAACTAGCAGGGATTCGTACGCTGCTTCCGTGTGTCGTCACCGACTACCGGCAGCGCATCCTCGATCGCGTGCGAACGGCTATCGCGGACGCTGGGGTCGTGATGAATGCGGAGACCGTCGTTCGCGAAGTCGCGCTCTATGCGGACCGCTCCGACGTGTCCGAAGAAGTTATGCGACTCACGAGCCATCTAGAACAGTTCGCGGAACTGATCCGCAAAGGAGACGAAGCAGGCCGTAAGCTCGAATTCGTCATTCAGGAGATGGGCCGCGAGACGAACACCATAGGATCGAAGGCCGGTGACGTGGCCATCAACCGACACGTTTTCGAGATGAAATCGACCTTGGAGAAACTGCGAGAGCAGGTGCAGAACGTCGAGTAGTCCGTTTAGCCGCGACCCGAAGGGGAGCGTGACCCCAAATGACACACGATCACGCGCCGCTAATTGTCGTATCCGGGCCTGCCGGCGTCGGGAAAACGACCGTCGTGACTCGATTGCTAGAAGCGACGGACTTGAGTCTGCGACGCGCGGTCACCGCGACGACCCGCGACGCGAGACCCGGCGAAGTGGACGGAACCGACTACCACTTCTGGGACGAGGGCGAGTTCCGCAAGGCGATTGACGACGGGCGAATGTTAGAATGGGCCGTGGTGTTCGGCCGCGACTTCTACGGCACTCCGCGGGCTGAGGTGGACGAGTTCCACGCACGTGGCGTGGGCGTGATTCTGGTGATCGACGTACAGGGCGCTGTCCGCATCCGCGAGTTACTCCCCAACGATCACCTATCGGTGTTCATCGAACCGCCGAGTTTCGACGAGTTGGAAGCCCGGCTCCGCGGCCGACAGGATATGTCGGAGGAGCGTGTCCTCCGACGGCTCGCGACGGCCCGCGACGAACTGGCTCAGGCTGACACGTTTCATCACCGGATCGTGAATCACGATCTTTCCGAAGCCGTCCGCGAACTCGAACGGGTCATTCGCGAACGCTTCAACAACTAAAGGAACGCAACCCATGCTCGACGAATTGAAAGAAGAAGGCATCGTGAACAAGGTGGGCGGGCGATTCAAGCTGTCCACGCTCATTCAAAAGCGTATGGTCGCGCTGAACACGGGCGCGAAGCCACAGGTGGACACACGCGGATTGCCGGACCGCATGGCGATCGTAATTCAGGAGATCCTGCAGGATAAGATCCACCTCGACGCGTCGGGCGAGGTGCAATCGAAGAACCAAACGGTGATGGCGAACCTGCCCGGCGCGTACCCCGGAATGCCCGGTGCCACCCCACCCGCGCCAGGCTCTACGGCGAAGCCTTCCGACGAGTAAGAAAGGCAACCTACCCTCGGTCCCCTCCCTTAAAGGGGAGAGGGCCGGGGGTAGGTTCTTCTCTTCGCGAGTTCTGCCATGCGCCCACTTTTCGCTCTTGTGTTGGCGTTCCTCTCACACAGCGCCGTGCGCGCGGCCGACGAAGTCCAGGTCGGAGACCGCGTCGGCAAACTCAAGTTCACCGATATCCGCTCGTTGCCGCGTACCACCGACGACTTTGGCGCGAAGAAAACCTTCGTGTTCGTGTTCACCAACACGAGTTGCCCGGTCTCGCAGCGGTATCTGCCCACGCTCAACTCGCTTGAGAAGGAATACCGCGATAAGGGCGTGCAGTTCGTCGCGGTCAACGCGGCCGAGGAAGATACGCTCATCGAGATGGCCACGCAGTCGGTGAAGTACGACACCGAGTTCCCCTTTGTGAAGGACTTCGACGGCAGTGTCGCGCGCGCGCTCGGCGCGAAGCGCACGCCCGAAGTTGTCGTTCTCGACGCGGATAAGATGATCCGTTATCGCGGGCGCATTGACGATCAGTACCTTCTTCGCGGACAGCGTGAGAAGCCCACGACGAACGAACTGAAAGACGCAATAGACGCGATCCTCGCGGGGAAGAAAGTCGCGACTGCTGAAACCGAAGTAAGCGGCTGCCCGATCACGTTCCCGAAGGCAACGAAGGCGAAGGAAGTGAACTTCGCCGAGCACGTCGCACCAATCCTCAAGAAACACTGCTGGGAGTGCCACCGAGCCGGCGGGTCGGCGCCGTTCGCGCTCACAACCTACACGCAGGCCTCCGGACGCGCGGCCGCGATTGCGGAGGTCATCAAGGATCAGCGGATGCCGCCGTGGTTCGCGACCCACGATTACGGCCCGTTCGTGAACCGTCGCGGACTGTCGGACGAGGAACGCACCACGGTAACGGATTGGGCACGAACGGACGCCGCGTCGGGCGATCTCACGAAGGCGCCCCCAATGCCCATAGCGGTAAAAGAGAAATGGCTGATCGAGAAGCCCGATCTTGTGCTGGAATCGTCGGCGTTCGAGTTACCGGCGAAAGGTGACATCCCGTACAAGTACGCGATCCTGCTACACAACTTCACCGAAGACACATGGGTTTCGGGCGTGCAGATCACATCGGACAACCCGCAGGTGCTGCACCATGCCAACCTCGCGTTCGGCAGCATTGCTAACGGATTCAAGGAGGAGAACTTCATCACCGGTTACGTCCCCGGCGGCGAAGTCGTGAACCTGGAACGCGGCGTCGCGTTTCGCATCCCGAAGGGGTCATTCCTCGCGCTGCAGATTCACTTCGTCTCCACGGGCAAGGAAGAGAAATGCAAACTGTCGGTCGGTCTCCGCTATCCGCGTGACGCGGTGCAACAGCAACTCCGCAACATTCAGCTCACCAATAGTAAATTCGCGATCACACCCGGCGCACCGGCGCACAAAGTGACCTCAAGCCGCGTCCTCGACACGGACGTGATTGGGGTCGGACTTTTCTCGCACATGCACCTGCGCGGCAAAGACATGACATTTACCGCGCACCTGCCCGACGGGAAGCGTGACACGCTGCTCGTGATCGCGAACTACAACTTCGCATGGCAGGTGCCATATCGGTGGGAGCCTGGCCAGAAAACGCTCCCGAAGGGGACGCGGTTGGAGTGTGTGGCACGGTACGACAACTCGGCGTTCAACCCGTACAACCCGAATCCCCTCGCGACCGTGCGCAACGGCCCGCAAACGCACAACGAGATGATGTTTGGGTTCTTCTTCTACACGAACGCGAACGAGAAACTGAACCTGCGCATAGATCCAAAAACCGGCACGGAAGCAAAGGCCGAAAAACGGTAATCCGCCCCGCGCGGACATCCCGCCCGCAAGACACGCACACCGGTTCGCATCGTTGTACGCTCTGAACTTCACTCGCGGTCGCTACTGCGGGTCGGACGCCAGCGCTCTGCCAAGACAATCACATCTCAGAGATCAGCACCAGCGTCGCGAACGGCGCGATTGTGTAGAAACTGCCATCCGCGATCGCGGGGCCGTTCTCGGTTTCAACGATGTCGTCCGGACTGGGTAGTCCCGTGTCGATGAGGCGCCGCCAGCGACGCCGCGTCGGCGCAAGCGGAATGCGGAACTTCACTGGTTCGCACCAGGCGTTTAGCGCGACATAGAAGTCGTTGTCGATGTGGTAATCCGCGTCGTGCTCACGCCCGGTAAACCGGCCGTCCAGTGCGAATGCAAGCGTGCGCGACGTGAACCCCCAGTCCGGTTGACACGGTTCGGTGCCGTGCCAGTGAATGTCTGCCAACAGCGGCGGCGTACTCGATCCGGTGTCTCGCCCGGTGCGGGCTAAGTCGATGAGCACGTGCGACGTGTCGCTTCCCGGCGGAAGACCGGCGTCACCAGGGCGCACCGGCCCGGCCGGCGGGAATACTCCAGCCGACTCCGCTCCCCCGACCGGTGCAGGCGTGATCGCGGGGAACGCGAGGATTTCGTGAGCCGGGTCTCCGCGCATGAACTCGCCGACGAAGAACCGGCGACGGCGCAGCGCCGGGTGCCGCTTCCGGAGATGAATCAGTTCCCGCACGAACCGCAGGAAGTCCTTATTCTTCTCGGCGAGCTTCCAGTCCACCCACGAGATTTCGTTGTCCTGGCACCACGCGTTGTTGTTCCCTTGCTGCGTGCGGAGAAACTCGTCGCCGGCGAGCAACATCGGCACACCCTGACTTAACATCAGGGTCGCCATCATGTTCTTCGCTTGCCGGTGACGAAGTGCAAGAATCTCGGGGTCGTCGGTTGCGCCTTCGACGCCGCAGTTCCACGAGTAATTGTTGTTCTCACCGTCGCGGCTCTGTTCGCCGTTCGCGTCGTTGTGCTTTTCGTTGTAACTCACGAGATCATTCAGCGTGAACCCGTCGTGCGCGGTGATGAAGTTCAGCGAGTGCCGCGGTAACCGGCCGCTCATCTGATAAAGGTCCGAACTGCCGCAGATGCGATCCGCGATCGCCGGCGTCATGCCGTGGTCGCCCTTCCAGAACCTGCGCACGTCGTCGCGGTACTTGCCATTCCACTCGCTCCACCGGCGGCCGAACGGGAACCTTCCCACCTGATACAACCCGCCCGCGTCCCACGGTTCAGCGATGAGCTTCGTGTCCGCGAGCACGCCATCCTCGGTGATGCTCTCGATCACGGGCGGTTCCACCATCACGTTGCCCTTGCGGTCGCGCCCAAGAATGGATGCAAGGTCGAAGCGGAAACCATCGACGTGCATGTCGCCGACCCAGTACCGCAGACACGTCATGATGAGGTCGCGAACGATCGGGTGGTTGCAGTTCACCGTGTTGCCGCACCCTGAGTAGTTCAGGTACTTGCCCTGGTCGTCCATCAGGTAGTAAAGCTCGTTGTCGAGTCCGCGGAAGCTGAACGTACGCCCGCCGTCGTTACCCTCACCAGTGTGGTTGAACACAACATCCAAAATCACCTCGATACCTTCCGCGTGCAGCGCCTTCACCATGTCGCGGAACTCGTGCGTCTGGCCGTGCTGCCTGGCGCTCGCCGCGAACGCCGCTTTCGGCGACGCGAACGCGACCGGGTTGTAGCCCCAGAAGTTGGTCATCTTCTCGCCCGTCTCCGGGTGGAAGAACGGGCAGTCACACTCGTCCCACTCGAACACCGGCATGAGTTCGACCGCCGTCACGCCGAGCCATTTCAGGTAGGGGATCTTCTCGACCAGTCCGCGAAAAGTGCCTTTCTCCGCGACGCCGCTGGAGGCGTCGCACGTGAAGCCTCGCACATGAACTTCGTAGATGACCGAGTTTTCGTACTCGGTGAGTGGGGGCGCATCCTCTTCCCAGTTGTAGCGCGTGCCGCGCCGGTACAGGCTCCGGCGGCTGGTGCGGGCCGGGTCGGTTTCGCACGTGCCGGCCCAGTCCGCACCCGCGGAGAGCATCACCGCGGACGGGTCGAGCAAAAGGCGCGACGGGTCGAACCGCGTGCGCGGGCCGTGCGGGCCGTCCACGCGCCAGCCGTAGCAGAACGCTTCCGGCAGATCGTGAACACGAATGTGCCAGTGGTCGCCTGTGCGGTTCTTGCGAGCGTCGAGTGGCAGTTCCGCGAGCGGCGTGCTTCCGCCTTCAGCCGAGAGAATGACGAGCGTGACGCGTTGCCCGTGCCTACATAGCAACGCGAAGTTCGCCCCGTCGGGGGTGAGCGACGGGCCGAGCGGCAAGGGGCGACCGCGACTGGTGCGGAATGGCATCATAAAAAATCCCGTCAGAGAGGAATCGCAACGCGATTACGGGTACGGGTACGGGTACGGCGCGGCGCGGCAACCCGGTTTCGGCTGTAGCGTCGCCTCGCGACGAGGGTACAATCACCGCGATCGAAGTCTACAGAGCAACGCATATGACGCGGAACGCGAGCGGACTGGTCGTCGCACTGCTGGTGTTCACGAGCACTGCACGCGCCGACGAGAAGCTGACCATCGACGACGTGAAGAAGGCTTGGAAGGCGCGTCAGGATAAGCAGAAGTCGTTCCGCATCGAGTGGGTCGCGACCGTGACCATGAAAGCCGGCGCTCTCGATGATGTACCGGACCTCAACAACCCCGGCCCGCACCCGCCCAAAGACACCGAGTACAAGGCCGTGTGCAGTTTCGCTTCCGACGACGATAAGGCCGCATCTTCAATCGAGGATTCGATCTATTCGATGATAACGAAGACGTGGCGCCCGGCAGCCGAAGCCATCTACTTCGACGGCAACTGCCGCGTGCGTGTCGATCCGCTCATCTTCCCGGGTTGGGCACAAGTGAGCATTGGAACGGGGGGACGCTCCCGCTCGGTACAGGCCTCAATTCGTACATAAACGGCCCGGTTCTGCGCCTCTACCGACCACTTGGCGGGGCCGCGTTCTCGGCTTTTCCTTTCGAGGAGTACAAACTGTCCGGGCGCACCGAGAAGATCCGCGGAGCTACGTGCGTCGAGATCGCCCGCAAATCCCGATCACGGGCACTGGGTATGGTGCGACCCCGAGCGCGCGTTCCTTCCGGTTCGAGTTCGACAGCGGTACGGCGACGGCTACGACTTGGAATGGGAGTACCGCAAGGACGACACCGGGCAGTGGGTGCCAACCGGTTGGCAGTACCCAAGCCTGAACGGAAAAGGCGCGTTGCGATATTCCGTGAAGGCCGAGGTGAAGATACTCGACTTCGCACCCAGGTTCGCAGCCGATGCATTCGCCCCAAAGTCACCGGTGTTGAGCCACGTAGTCGTATTCAAGGACGGCGAGAAACAGGACGAGTACCTGATCCGGCCGGACGGGAGTAAACGAGCCCTGCTCGCGGCAGAGCGGAGGAAGAGCTACCAGGAGGTCATCAAGACAAACGCCGACGGCACGCCCTACCCACCCGCGAAGAAGTGAGGAAACGGCGACGAGACCGGCCCTGGGAAACTGCTCGCGGTTTCGAGAGTCTGTCGGATGGCTTCGCAGACCCGCGAAGACGCAATTGGGTTACCCCACTTGACCACATCACGTTCATGACACAGGTTTCGGTGCTATCCTTTCGTTCGCAGTCCTCCTCCCGGGCAAAACGTTACAAGGATGGTCAGGTGTCGGCAACAATTTCCGCTCCACCCACAAGCCCGCATCCGCTTCGGCACCATGCTGGGCGGGCGGAAGTGCTCGCGGCCATTCTCGACCCGAAACGACTCCCGACCGCTCCTGCGATCGCACTCCAAGTCGTGAACGCAGCCTCCCAACCAGACTGCGAATCGGCCGAGATCGTCGCGCTCCTCGCGCTCGATTCGGCCCTGTGCGGAAAGCTCCTGCGGGCTGTGAACTCGTGCATCTACGGGTTGCAGCAACCAATCGCCTCCGTTGCACGCGCGGTCCACGTGCTGGGATTGAGTACGGTGCGCTCGCTCGCGTTGGGACTGTCGCTTCCAGCCGTCAAGATCGGGCGCGACGCGGACCAGGCCACGCGTGACTACTGGATGTCGTCCGTCGGCGGGGCCATCATCGCTCGCGAACTGGCCGTTCTCACACGTCGCTCGAACCCGGACGACGACCTCGTCGCAGGATTGCTCCGCGACCTTGGTGAGTTGCTCCTGCGGCAGACATACCCCGATGCCTGGGCCAAGCACGTCGCATACTACGGGGACGGGTTGATTGAGGACCCTTGTGGCGCGGAGCTCACGTCGTTCGGGATCGACCACGCTGACATCACCGCCGAAATCCTTCAGCAATGGAAGTTGCCGGCCGACATCGTGGAACCGATCCGGTACCACCACCACCCGGCCGCGGTAAAGGCCGGTGGTCTGGTGCAACTGAATCGCGCCGAACTGCTTGAGTTCGCAAACTACCTCGTCCAGTTGGATCGTGTCGCACAAAACCCGGAACTCCTCGCGCGAGTCCTGAGTACGGCGAAAGACCAGTTCCACCTGCCGCGGCCGGCGCTGATCGCTTTTCTCCAGGCCGTCGCAGAGAAGATCGAAGCATTCGCAGCAGTGCTCAACCAGGACATTGGTCAGTGCCCGGACTACGCGTCGATACTCGCGGCGGGCGCGGCGGAACTCGTAAACCTGACCGTGGAGAGCAGCCGTAATCGCATGAGCGGAAACGTCTCCGCCTCGGCTGCCGGGCACTCGACCGGAACATCGCGGTCAGCGACCTACATTCCGTCCCCTGAGAACGCGTCCCCGCAACCGGTCCACCGCACCACGAACAGCCTACCCGAGTTCCAGTTCCAGTTCGCTGAACAGTTACCGGAAGGCGGGTGCCGATTCGGATCGTACGAACTCTGCAGTCTAATCGGGCGCGGCGCGATGGGCGTGGTATTCAAGGCATGCGAGCCGAGTTTGAACCGATTTGTCGCGATCAAGATGCTGGCCCCCGAAGTGGCGGCGTCACCCGTAGCGCGTCAGCGGTTCGCGCGTGAGGCTCGCGTCGCGGCCTCGATCCAACACGAGAACGTGGTCGGGATTCATGCGGTCGGCGAGACCGCGGGTGTGGCCTACCTCGCAATGGAATACATCCGCGGGAACTGCCTGAATACCCAGATTGAACAACACGGGCCGATGCCCGTGCTGATGGCCGTGAGTGCCTCGCGACAGATCGCGGCCGGGCTGGCCGCCGCGCACGCGAAGCAGGTCATTCACCGCGACATCAAGCCCGCGAATATCCTGCTCGAGAAAGAAACCGGACGGGTCTGGATCAGCGACTTCGGGCTGGCGCGAGGAGTCGACGACGTGACGATGACCGTCGACGGCGCACTTATTGGCACCCCGTACTTCATGGCCCCGGAAACAATTCAGGGCCAGGGGTCCGACGCACGCTCGGATTTGTTCGGCCTCGGCGGGGTGATGTATCACATGGTCACTGGGCACGCCCCGTTTCCAGAACGAACCGTGGCGGCCGTGCTCAACGCGGTGTGTTCTCGCGAGCCGATCCCGCCCGCTCGGCTGCGCCCGGCCCTGCCCGACTGGCTCGACTCGATGATCCTCCGACTGTTACACAAGAACCCGGCCGCGCGCTACCCAGACGCCAGCTCTGTGGCTGCGATCCTCGGTAAATGCTGTTGAGTACGTCCGCGGTGGAAAACCCGTCGCTGTAGGCGAAAACCCCAGACGGTTCCGTTGTCGTCGCTCGCAGTTTGCGCTACAACAATTTCCACCTCCTGCTTTTCACGCACGACGCCGACCCAACAACACAACGTAGTTCGGGTGGGCGATGCCAGCCGAGCCAACCCCCTTCGGCCCAAGAAGCACCAAGCCGCACCTACGCTGCAACCGACTGCGCGTCGGCGTCTAATCCTCGTTGCCGAGGACTACGCGCTACGCGAGTTCGTCCACATCGTGTTCGAACAGGCCGGGTTCGCAGTCGTCCCCGTACCATACGGGCGCACCGCCGCTGATCTGTTTATCGCCGACCCGCACTCGTTCGACTTGTTGCTGACCGACGTGATCATGCCCTTCACAACTGGCGTGGAACTGGCCGCGCCCGTTGCGGCCAGAACTCCCGGTTTTCTTCACATCCGCATTCCCGGGCGGTCCTGGCCTCGCGCCCGTACCATTCCCGCCCGACGGACTACTGCTGGAGAAGCCCTTCTCTCTGGCCCGGTTGCTCGAAGTGGTTCACGCCGCGCTCGACACCAGTTGACAACCCCGCAACCTTCGTGTTGTCACAGTGTGCGCGCCGTGCGTAAGATGTACCAGCGAATGGGCCTGCCCCGGACGCTACGAGGTCTACGCCTGCACCGCCCGCTCACTCGTCACCAACACCAACACGCCCGACGCGGTGAAGGACGTGCTCCGCACCGCGCTCGCGTCCGCTCGCCAGCTCCGCAACCCAACCCACCAGGCGTGGATCCTACGCGAAGCGTCCAACGAAATACTCGGTCGGGGTGGCGCAACCGACTGAGCGACGACGAATCCGGACCGCCGCAAAACGCCTCTATAATCTCCCTGTGACCCTTCCCTATCCTTCAACCCGTTCCAGGAGCGAACCTCATGCGCCTGACACGCTGGGCAATGGCGACAACCGTTGCCGCACTGGCCGCACTACTCGTTTCGACCACCCAAGCCGAGGAGCCGAAGAAGTTGAAGTACCCCGACACGAAGAAGGGCAACGTCGTTGACGACTACCACGGGACGAAGGTCGCGGACCCTTACCGGTGGCTTGAAGACGACGTGCGCAAATCAAAGGATGTGGCCGACTGGGTCGAAGCCGAGAACAAGGTTACGAACGCTTTCCTGGAGAGCATCCCGCAGCGCGAAGCGATCAAGAAGCGCATCACCGACCTCTTCAACTACGAGAAGATCAGCGCACCATTCAAGATCAACAACCGGTACTTCTTCTTCAAGAACGACGGCCTCCAGAACCAGAACGTGCTGTACGTGCAAGACACGCTCGACGGCGAAGCGAAAATGCTGATCGACCCGAACGCGTGGACGAAAGACGGCACCGTCGCGCTGAGCGGTCTAGAAGTGAGCGACGACGCGAAACGAATCGCTTACGGAACCGCCGAATCCGGCAGCGACTGGAACGTGTGGAAGGTGCTCGACGTCGCCACCGGGAAGGTGCTGAGCGACGAACTGAAGTGGGTAAAGTTCAGCAACACGTCTTGGACGAAGGACGGCAAGGGCTTCTACTACAGCCGGTTCCCCGAACCGCAGGCCGGCGCCGCGTTCCAGAACCTGAACGTGGACATGAAGCTCTATTACCACAAACTCGGCACGCCGCAATCGGAAGACAAGCTCATCTACGAGCGCAAAGACAACCCGAAGTGGACGATCGGCGGCGGCGTGACCGAGGACGGCAAGTACCTCATCATCTCCATCGGCGACGGCACCACGAGCCGCAAGGTTCGCATCAGTTACCAAGACCTGAGCGACCCGACGAACAAGATCGTGGACCTGATCGACAACCATGAGGGCAAGTTCAACTTCCTGGGCAATGATGGCGGTGTGTTCTACTTCCAGACGGACTCCAACGCACCGAAGTACCAGGTCATCGCGATCGATACCAAAGAACCCAGCAAGAAGAACTGGAAGACGATCATTGGGCAGGCGAACGAACCGCTCGACAGCGTGGATCTGGTCGGTAACCGCTTCATCTGCAGCTACCTGAAGGACGCGAAGACGGCGGTGAAGGTCCACGAGATCGACGGCAAGTTCGTGCGTGACGTGCAACTCCCCGGGATCGGCACCGCGAGCGGCTTCAACGGCAAGCGCACGGACATGGAGACGTTCTACACGTTCAGCAGTTACGCCACGCCGCCGAGCACCTACCGCTACGACATCGCGACCGGCGAGAGCAAACTGTTCCGCCAGGCGAAAGTAAAATTCGACCCCGCGATGTATGAAGTGAAGCAGGTCTTCTACACGAGCAAAGACGGCACTAAAGTGCCGATGTTCATCGCGCATAAGAAGGGCATCAAGATCGACGGCAGCGCCCCGACGCTCTTGTATGGCTATGGTGGGTTCAACATCTCGCTGACGCCGGGGTTCTCGGTGTCGCGGTTGCAGTGGATGGAAATGGGCGGCGTGTACGCGGTGGCGAACCTGCGCGGCGGCGGCGAGTACGGCGACGCGTGGCACCGCGCCGGCACGAAACTCCAGAAGCAAAACGTGTTCGACGACTTCATCGCGGCCGGCGAGTACCTCGTGAAGGAGAAGTACACCTCGCCGAAGAAGCTCGCGATTCAGGGCGGGAGCAACGGCGGGTTGCTCGTAGGTGCATGCATGACGCAGCGCCCGGACCTGTACGGCGCGTGCCTTCCTGCAGTTGGCGTGATGGACATGCTCCGATTCCAGAAGTTCACCGCGGGCCGGTTCTGGGTGGACGACTACGGGGCGAGCGACAACAAGGAGGATTTTGAGGCACAGATCAAGTTCAGCCCGTACCACGTCCTTCTGAAGAACGGCACGAAGGCGTACCCGCCGACGATGGTAACAACCGCGGACACGGACGACCGCGTGGTGCCGGGTCACAGTTTCAAGTTCGCGGCGGCGCTGCAAGCGAACCACACCGGCCCGAACCCGGTGCTAATCCGCATCGAAACGAAGGCCGGTCACGGGGCCGGCAAGCCGACGACGAAGGTGATCGAGGAAATCGCCGACCAGTGGGCGTTCCTCGTGAAGACGCTCGACTTCAAGCCCGAGATTGGGAAGTAGGCGACCATCGCGTAGCCGCGACCCAAAGGGGAACGCGGAGAGCAGACGCGGCTGGGATAACACCCGGCCGCGCACGTTTGGTATGCTCGTGTTGGAGGATGAAGTGATGACAGAAGAGCAATGGCCCGCTTCTGACATTTGGCGCGAGGTCCTTTCCACCATCCCGCTCCCACTCAATTCGCGGAAAACTCAACTTTTGGTTGTAGCAGTTTGCCAGCACATCCCGCTACATACAAGCGACCTCAAAACACCTGCTTTACTATGCGTCCTTGAGGACTTCGTCGATGGTCGCGCGACGCGCGCGAACAAGCGCTAAACCTGATCTGGGATATTGGCTACTCCTCGATGCACACCGACCCGATTGCAAACCTCGCTTCGACCGTTAATGACGAGCAACTCTGTCCAGACCCGTACTCTGTGATTGGCGACTTTCTTGACAGCAGCGTAGATAATTACAACGTCCCAATTGCAACATTGTTCCGCGACATCTTCGGCAACCCCTTTCGCCCGGTCACCTTCTCCCCTGGATGGCGCGCTGACACCGCGATGCCGATCCTCGCGGACGCACTCCAAGACGCGGGCTGCGACAACACCGACGTGCTGACTCACTGCCGCGACGCGAAGCAGATTCACGTTCGTGGATGCTGGGTTGTTGACCTCGTGTTGGGGTTGTAGGTCGCGAACACGCTCGCGGGTGCTGGGTTGTTGACCTCGTGTTGGGGAAAGCGTAACGGCGCGAATGCCACACGACGCGCCAGCGTCTAATGTGACACCCACACACACGCCGCGAGGACCACTCATGCCCGCGAACACCCCCAACACCGACGCCATTGCCGCGAAAGCGGTCGAACTGATCGGCCCGAACATGGTGGTGGGTTTAGGTACGGGGAAAGCCGCGACCGCGTTCATCGAAGCGCTCGGCGCGAAGGTGCAAGCCGGTCT